>CAIQPV010000396.1 GCA_903873725.1 uncultured Nitrosomonadales bacterium | reverse complement strand
TTTGTTTATCAATGCCTTGCATCACCCGCAATGTTTGATAAACAGCTACGGGAAGCGCATCAGCACTTGAGGATATTTTTAACATAGTTACGTTTTGGCTACGGCAGTAAAAATACTCAACTCAAATAACGATTGCCTTGCACTCCTTGTAACACGCCGCACAGGCTTCGCCGCACGCCTTGCATTCCGGATGTTTCTTGGTCTTCTTACATTCTTCCTCACAATCCTTGCATACATCCATTGCCACCTTGGCTAGTTGCGGCAAATATTTGGACTCTGCCGCAGCCATCTGCTCCAAAGCGGCACACATAGCCGCGACTTGACTCGCGGATTTTGCGCAAGCAGCAAGATCCTTATCTCCTTCACCCATGGCAACGATGCAGTGCTGAAGACAAATATTCGCCTTGAGTACGCAGTCAGATGCGGTTTCTATCAGTTTTTGGTTGCGTGTGGATTTGTGATGTTCGTGTCCATGAGACATATCCATGTTGCTCATATCCATTTTATCCATGTTGTCGCTTTCGGCGGCAAAAACGTTGCCTGCGGTTGCGGCAGCTATCATCGCCGCTGCACCAGTTAACATTTCTCTTCTGTTCATGATTTTCTCCTTCAGTTAACATAAAACCAATAATTTGCATCCGCTGCTGTTCGATGATACACCTAACTCAATGAAGTTTATTGTGTCGGATCAGTCACGAACCCGATACGCGTTAATCCAGCCTTCGCTGCACCGGACATGACCTGCGCCACCAACTCATAGTGAGCCAGCTTATCCGCGCGAATATGCAATTCCGGCTGCGGTTGTTTCTTTGCTTCCAGAGCGAATCGTGCAGGCAAAGATTCTTTTTCAATCTTCTCACCGCTCCAGAAAAAGTTGCCATCCTCGCGAATGGCAAACTCAATATGATCTGGCTTGGTGATATTGGGGTTGCTCGATGCTTTCGGCAGATCAATCTTGACTGCATTGGTCAACAGCGGTGCCGTGATTATAAAAATCACCAACAACACCAGCATCACATCTACCAGCGGCACCACATTGATTTCCGCCATTGGCCCCTGATGGCGACGTGAATCAAAACTTCCGAATGCCATAATTTGCCCCTATCAAACCTTCTTGTCCCCAACCGTTACCAGCACATACAAATCATGCGCAAAATTATCCAGCTGCGCCAGCCAAATCCTGTTGCGTCGGGTTAACGCATTGTAGGCAAGCACTGCCGGAATCGCCACCGCCAGCCCCACCGCCGTCATGATCAGCGCCTCGCCCACCGGCCCGGCTACCTTGTCCAGCGTACCTTGCCCGCTCATACCGATCTGCACCAGCGCGTGATAAATGCCCCACACCGTGCCGAACAGTCCGACAAAGGGCGCAGCAGACCCCGCCGAAGCCAGCACCGTCAGCCCGTATTCTACTTTTGCCGCTTCCTGATCGATGCCGTTACGCAGCACCCGTGTCAGATATTCCGATATTCCGCCAGCAGCCAGTAATTTTTCTGCGCCTCGCTGATTACCATTACTGACCGTCAACGCGAGCCGCGCCAAATCAAAAAATGCATTATCTCCAGTCCCCGCAGTCAGCGTAGACTGCATTTCCTGCAAAGAAGGTGCTTCCCAGAATTGCTGCAAAAAAGCGTCCGCCCGTTTACGCGCCCCCATGTTGGCAACTGCCTTGGTCACCATCAAATACCAGCTCGCCACCGACAGCACCAGCAACAAAACCAGCACCCCTTTTCCCATCGCATCGCACTGCAAAATAAAATGCGCAAATCCAAAATCCTGTTCCATCATCTTCCTTCCAAAATAAAATTGAATGGTTGTAAAGCAATAGCTCGCATTGCCTTGCCATTACGCACGGCAGGCTTGCAGCGCCATGTCTTCACCGTGCTTAGCGCTGCCTCGTCAAGACGCCTGAATCCTGAACTGGATTTTATTTCCAGATTAGCCACGCTACCGTCCTCCCCAAGCTCAACCCGCAACACGACCTTACCCTGCTCGTTCATGCGCATGGATAGCGAGGGATAATCGGGCGGTGAACGTTCCGGGCAAACCACCGATAACTCACTGGACAACACCACCGGCTGCGGCGGCAACGGAGGTGCTACCACTTCAGGCGGCGGAGGTGGCGGAGGCGGCGGTGGCACATAGACAACCGGCTCGTCTGGCAACACCACTGGCGCTTCAGACGCCAAGTGCAAATTCTCGGGCGGCGGCGGTTCCGGGGGGGGCGGCTTCACTGGTTTAGGCGGCTCAGGTTTGGGCGGTTTGGGCTGTGCCGGAGGCGGTGGGCTGATGAGATTAACCATCAAGGTAACTGCTTCATTCGGGGTAGGAATGATTCGGTAACTCCATAGCCCGTATAACGCACCAACGTGTAGCGCCAGCACGAACAGCAAGCCGATCCATTGCTCCTTTTTCAGGTTGCATAACAATTTAAGCAAGCACGTCTTTCTTAAAGCTGTGTGAGCTCGTCAAGCGAAATGCCTCTGGCATCCCATTTGTTCGACATAGTGTTTCCCTTATTCATTGAACTATGCAACAAGCATAACCTTCGGATGTTTTATCGAACATTAACATTCGGAATATAAGTCATTTATGAAGAGGCAAAATCTTGTGCCCAATATAATACCGCATACGCAAGCACGTACCCTGCGACATAGCGTCGCACCATGCGACACCAGCACAAGCAAACCCATGCGCTGCACCCGCTACAACTTAACCTCAAGCCATACGGAAAATGGCCATCAGAACTTGAGCCTCAAGGTTACGCGCAATTGACGCGGTTCTCCCGGATGAACCGTGATGCCGTTCGGATTGGAAATATTAATGCCAGGTCTCACCACTGCATAATCTTGTTGGTAGGCGATATCGTAATACTGGCGGTCAAACAAATTGAGTGCATCAAGCGAAACTGTCGCTTTCGAAGAAATCTCGCGTCCAACTCGAAGATTCGTCACCAACGCC
>CAIQPV010000395.1 GCA_903873725.1 uncultured Nitrosomonadales bacterium | reverse complement strand
GCATCCATGTCGTCAAGCGTCACGTAAGCCCGCTGCTGCGCCGGCGTACCTACTTTGGCGCAAATTTCGAGCAACGTGGTTTTACCCACTTGCCGCGGACCGGTCACCATCAAAACAGGAAAACTATCGCTGATGGCGTAAATGGTTTTTGAAAGGGTGCGCGAGTACATAAATTCGTTTACATTGGAATACAAATCCATTGTAAACGTAAATATGGAAGAAGGGGCTCTGCACGGCAAAAAACGGCTCTGGGTAATGCTGGCATGGACTTGTCACGAGATGCGATTCGGCGAACCTTTATGATTTCCGAACAGGCTAGTTTTCGCGCCATGGCGGCTACCCATCGATTCGCGACCTGCATCGCCTGTCCAAGTCAAGCGAAGCGCGACGCGGCTATCTAATCGGGGGCTCGGGGCAGCGCCCTGAGCAGGGGGCCGATGCCAAGTTTTTTGCGAAGCAAAAAACGTGGGCACAAGGCCCTTACGCTGGGAACTGCACATTGTCAAAGAAGGAGAGCTTGATGCGGCGGTGAATTTCCTTAAGCAACCCTAGTGCGTCAAAGGTTTGCCGGGTGGAACCGGGCCCAGGGGGCACCACACGATAGTTCCCATTGGCCGCGTCTGCTGTTTCTATGAGTACGGGCACATCAAGCCGCAAGGCTCGTGCCAAGGCCGGAATACTTCTTATCGGCTTACAGCGGTATGTCGGCGTGCTCAGGGACAGGGCCATTCAGAAGCTCCAACGCGGTGATTGCTAGTTGACCTGCAAGCTCGCGGTTAAGGTTCCCAAGTTCACCATCTTCAGCGCCCAGGAAAAATAAGATTTCCAGGGGCATGACAAGGGCGGCGGCGAGTTGCTTCAATGTCGAGAGCGGGGGGTCACGCCTTCCGCGTTCAAGCATCGACAAATACGAAACCGAGATACCAGCCCGTTTAGCAAGTTGGGCCTGCGTCATTTGACGCTTGGTTCTCGCGAGTTGGATGGCCTGTCCGATGTTCATGAGTACTTCCAAAAAAAACCAAGAATGGGCTTGGGGTGCCCAAGACGGCCTCATAGCCAGTCGCGCAGATTCGTCACAATGCTGACGAATGCGGCCATGGCCCGGAGGACACGAAGCTTCCGCGTTTCCGCTTCGGCCGTGTTCTGTGGATGGTCGCGAAGCTCTTCAAGCAACGCGATTGCATCGTCCAGTTCCTTCAATGCACCAATGTCGAGTTGGCTACTGCAAACATCGCGGGCTTTCTTCAAGCCGTTGATGCGATCTTCGAGAAATTGCAAGTCCATGAGACTTCTCCTGTTACGAGCACATGCTCGCGTCCCCGTTCAAGACAGCGCCGTAAAGGAGCCAACTCGACACCAACCAAGCCCACCACAGTTGCTCCGCTGCTGGATTACGTCCCCCTGAGCACAAAGCACCTTCGATGCTCTGGTCGCCATTGGCGGATTGCGTCCTGCTGGTTCGCCGCCGGGGTTAGCCGATTGCGAGCCGCGTTACATGCCGCACTTCTGTCCGTGCAGCTGACTTCACCGAAGTGAAATCCCGATCACTGAGCCTTTGTCTTGACGGTAAGGATTAACAGTTCTCTGAAGATTCGCAGCAGCGCGATCACGCGCCGCCGTACACGCATTATACGCACAATTTAGATGCATGAACGCACTGTGAGTGCGTGTTGCATTGTTGAGACAGAATCTGCTGCTCCTTGCGCTTTCGGCCCATCTCGCAACCTATAGGAGGCAGCTACTATGTGCGATTGGTGGTGATTACCAAACCAAAAGCCCATGCCTCAGCTTCCGCCCCGCTGCACAGTTTTGAGAAGTGTCAGAAGGGCAACTGTTTGCTCCGTTAGTGGCAGCGCAATACGGCTGTCCTCGTCGTTCGCCAGCTTGATTAATTCACCTTTCGCCGTCAGTGCAGCATTGAGATCAACTTCCAGATTGCCAACCGGGGCCTGAACGCGCTGGGCCAGTCCACGGCGTCAATGGACGCCAGCCCCGGACGGGTGGCCAGGCCATGACGAGCCAATGCAACCGGCGACCGCAATTAATTCGCCTGTCAGCGCGCCTGTCGTGCATGGCTGTGTCGCCTGCCGCACCACCTGTCACACCAGAACTTGCACCCTGTCGGTATTGAGATCATGCAAAGCATCAGCTCAGAAATCGATTCAATTCTTCGCGAAGAAATTGAACTGGCCCAAAAGGACGACCCCGCCCTGATCGTGCGCTGTGCTTTTGAGATCATTGAAGACTTTTTGACGCAGGGCATGTCGATGGAACGAATTGCTTCTGCGCTTCAAAAACATGACATCAAAATCACCAAAGGGCACCTTGTCCGGCACCTCGGCATCCTGCGTGAAGAACGCGGGCTGAAACGACTAAAAAGAGGCAGAAAACCCAAATCGTCGGACGCATCAGCCCTGATTTTTTCCTGGATGGTAATGAAAGTCCCAAAACGTTCATCCTGACGCTCTTGGCCAAGCAATTCTGTAGACGCGTCGCCATAACCACTGACATCAAAACCGCTATTGTCTTGCATTTCATCCAAAGAAACGGTTTTTTGTGGACCTTTG
>CAIQPV010000394.1 GCA_903873725.1 uncultured Nitrosomonadales bacterium | reverse complement strand
GAACGAAGCGGCAGAAAAGCTCAAGGCAATTGCCTGATTGAAGACCATGATTGAAGACAAGGAACTGGCCCAACTATTCAAGGCGGAAAGCGCGGAGCATCTCGCACGCCTTGACGACGGTTTGCTGCATCTGGAAAAGACACCTGCCGATCAGGCAATATTGGAGGAGGTGTTCCGCGAATCGCACAGTCTGAAAGGTGCGGCACGCATGTTGGGGCTGTCCAAAATAGAAACCGCCTCGCACGGTCTGGAAACGATCCTGAACACGGCGCGAAAAGGTGAGGCCCCACTCACGCCGGAAGTGATCGAACGTATGACTGTCGTGCTGGGCGACCTTCGCAAGCTGGTTACAGTTGAATGCGGATTGGGGATTGTGGAGCATGGAGTGGAAAATCCAGCATTCCCGACCCAACCTTCCGTTTCATCTAGTTCGCAGTTAGAATCACCTGACACAACTGATTCCACAATTCGCAATCAGCATCCTGCATTCGATTCATTCCACATTGAAACGGTGCGAGTAGAAACACGCAAGCTGGACGATCTGCTTACTCTGACAGGTGAACTAAGCGTGATTGAGGGACGGGCGCAGCACAGACAGATATTGATGGATGCGCTACAGGAACAGTGGGCGAAACTGGAACGTAGCCGCAGGAAAATTCAACTCATACTGCGCGGTGTGGAAATCGAAGCCGGGACGAGCGAGGCACTGCGTCAGATGCTGCACACAGACACGGAAGTGCTGGCACAGCTTGGTGCCAGGCTCAAGGTAGCGCGTCATTTTTTCTACGAGGACGGCGCACATCTGCAAATCACCGTTAATACTTTGAAAGAGCAGGTGCATGCCGCCCGACTGTTGCCTCTATCCACCGTGTTCTCGCTATTCCCGCGCATGGTGCACGATCTCGCGAAACAAAATGACAAGGAAGTGGAGATGGAGATCGAGGGCGGCGAGATCAATGTGGACAAGCGCATCCTTGAAGAAATGAAAGATCCGTTGATGCACCTGTTGCGCAACGCCATTGACCACGGCATCGAATCGCCTGCCGAGCGCGAGCGTCAGGGAAAGACGCACAAGGGTAAAGTTCGTTTGCGCGCGGTGCAGGAAAATGGCTCAATACTTCTGGAGGTACGGGACGATGGTCGTGGTCTTGATGTAGTCTCGATCCGGCAGGCTGCGTTGCAGCGAGGAGTACACGACGTTGCTATGCTCGACGCCATGACGCCTGCGCAATTACAACAACTGATTTTATTGCCCGGATTTTCCACTCGTTCTTCCGTGACAGAGTTGTCCGGACGCGGCGTGGGGCTTGACGTGGTCCGGGTCAACGTGGAACGCATGAAGGGTAGCATCCACATTGAGTCGGTGTCGCATCAGGATACCGTCATGCAGATGCGCCTGCCATTAAGTCTATCCACCACGCGCGTGTTGCTGGTTCGTGTGGGAGAACATCTCTATGGTTTACCGATCGAATTTGTGCATACCTCGCTACGCGTGCGCGTGGAAGACGTTTTTCCTTTGGAAGGTCGCCCTGCCATAAAACTGCACGGACAATCTCTGATTACACCTAGCCTTGCCGAGCTGCTGTCATTACCAGACTTTCCCCATACTGCAAAAGGTGATGAAAGTGCGAGTAGTCTGGGTGTGTGCATCGTGATTCAAGTGGGTGATGAACGGATGGGTTTGCGGGTGGACGAACTTCTGGATGAAGAAGAGGTGGTAGCCAAACCGCTGGGCGTACCGCTCATACGGATACGCAATGTGAGCAGCCTGACCATATTGGGTAGCGGTGAAATTTGCGCGATACTGAATCCTGCCGATTTGATGCGCTCGGCAAAGACGAATGCGGAATTGGGATTTCGGAGTGCGGAATCTATTCCGCATTCCGAAATCCACACTCCGCATTCGATTCTACTGGTGGAAGATTCGGCGCTGGTGCGCGCTATGGAAACACGCATCCTCGTCGATGCCGGCTACGAAGTAGTCGCTGCAGTGGATGGTGTTAACGCTCTGAATGAACTGGGTAGCCGCTCATTTGCGGCAGTTGTCTCGGACGTTAATATGCCTAACATGGATGGTCTCACACTCACCACCCGTATCCGCCAGCACCCACGCTACAAGAATCTGCCGGTGATACTGGTGACATCACTTGCCTCGGATGAAGACAAGCGGCGTGGCCTGGAGGCAGGAGCCAATGCCTATATCCCCAAGCCGTCATTCGATCAACGCATGCTGCTGGAAACTATAAAAAGACTGATTTGATTGTGGAATATTTTTACGTGAACCAATTTTAGGTAGGCTGACATGAGCAACCCATCCGGAATAAGCAATGCAAAATCCCCAATCAGGGTATTGCTGGTAGACGATTCACCCATGGTGCTGCATCTTCTGCAACGACTGCTGTTTCTTTCACCTGAAATTCAGGTGGTGGGTACTGCCGTCAACGGCAAAGAAGGATTCGATAAGGTGCGCGCCTTGAATCCGGATGTAGTCTGCACTGATCTACATATGCCGGAGATGAATGGACTGGAATTTACTCGTGCGGTGATGGATTCCTGCCCGCGTCCAATTCTGGTCGTGAGCGTTTCGGTAGAGCCGGGTTCCGCCAATATTTTTCAGCTTCTGGAAGCCGGAGCAGTAGATGTTTTTCCCAAACCACGCGCTATGATTGACACTGATTTTGACGCAGTTGCCAAAGAACTGGCCAGTAAAATTCGCATTCTGGCCGGGGTGCGGGTATTTCGTCGACGCAATAATGCACATATCGTAGCAATCTCCAAACCTGCCGAGATTCCCCCTCCCCAGTTTCAAGCAAGGATGCTGGTCATAGGTGCTTCCACCGGTGGCCCGCAAGCACTGCGCGAAATTCTGGCGCACTTGCCTGCTACTTTTCGGCTGCCGCTGGTGTGTATTCAGCATATTGGCAGCAACTTTCTGTCCGAAATGGTGGCATGGCTGGCCGAGGTCAGCATGATGCCGGTGCGAAAAGCAATCCAAGGTGAACTCCCTCAACCGGGAGTGATTTATTTTGCGCCTGAGGATGCTCATCTGGAATTTGACCATGGCGGGCGCTTTGCGCTTTCTCTGGCAGCCCCCGTAGATGGACATCGTCCGTCTATTACTGTCACTATGCGTTCTGCAGCACATTGTTTCGGCGCGGGTGCGGTGGGTGTGTTACTGACCGGGATGGGACGCGACGGTGCCGATGGCATGCTGAGCATCGCTGCAGCAGGCGGTATTACTATCGTCCAGGATGAGACCAGCAGCGTGGTGTACGGAATGCCCAAGGAAGCCGTGGCACTTGGCGCAGCACAACACATTTTACCGCTGAATGATATTGCATCCGGACTGGTAACCTTGGCGAACAACCAGAGCATCAACGTAAATACTTGTCGAAGCGGTTCGCAACATGAATAATGCTCTCTCCGGCGTACAGACGGAAATCCTGATGGTTGAGGATGGCATGGTAGAAGCCGAGTTGCTGCGCCGTTGTTTGGGCCGGGCTGGCTATCGGGTGACCGTGGCAAAAAATGGAGAGGAAGGACTGCGCTTCGCACGCTCTCACCGTCCGGCCCTGGTGCTGAGCGATATCAATATGCCCGTAATGAATGGCTACGAGTTGTGTCGCGAGATCAAGTACGACGAAGCATTGTGGAATATCCCGGTAATT
>CAIQPV010000393.1 GCA_903873725.1 uncultured Nitrosomonadales bacterium | reverse complement strand
TGATGGAATATTTATTACTGGGCAAGGTAGGCAACTAAAAATGCAGGGTGGGTTAGGCCCCAGGCCGTAACCCACCATCAAAAACCGGTGGGTTACGCTGCGCTAACCCACCCTACGATGGAGAAGCACCAAAGCATGAGTGAAATCAAAAAAGCTGTACTCGCCTATTCCGGCGGACTGGACACCTCGGTTATCCTCAAGTGGCTACAGGACACTTACGAATGTGAAGTGGTTACCTTCACCGCCGACCTCGGGCAAGGCGAGGAACTGGAACCGGCACGCGCCAAAGCGTTAAAAATGGGCATCAAACCGGAAAATATTTTTATTGAAGATCTGCGCGAAGAATTTGTTCGCGATTTCGTCTTCCCCATGTTCCGTGCCAACACGGTTTATGAAGGCGAGTACCTTCTCGGCACCTCTATTGCCCGCCCGCTGATCGCCAAGCGTCTGATTGACATCACCAACATCACCGGAGCGGATGCCATTTCGCACGGTGCCACCGGTAAGGGCAATGACCAGGTACGTTTTGAACTCGGCGCATACGCCCTCAAGCCCGGTATCAAAATTATTGCACCGTGGCGCGAATGGGATTTGCTGTCGCGTGAAAAACTGATGGACTACGCAGAAAAGGCCGGCATCCCGATTGACATGAAACACAAACAGGGTGGCTCGCCCTATTCAATGGATGCAAACTTGCTCCATATCAGCTTTGAAGGACGCCATCTGGAAGACCCCGCCGCCGAAGCCGAAGAAAGTATGTGGCGCTGGTCTGTGTCTCCGGACAGTGCGCCGGATGCCGCAGAATATCTGGATATCGAATTCGAGCGCGGAGATATCGTTGCGCTCAACGGAGTCCGTCTCAGCCCCGCGATGGTACTGACCAAGTTGAACGAACTCGCCGGCAAGAACGGCATCGGTCGCCTCGATCTGGTGGAAAATCGCTACGTCGGCATGAAGTCGCGCGGTTGCTACGAAACGCCCGGAGGCACTATCATGCTCAAGGCACACCGTGCCATCGAATCCATCACTCTGGATCGTGAAGTCGCGCATCTGAAGGATGACCTGATGCCGCGCTATGCCAGCATGATTTACAACGGTTACTGGTGGGCGCCTGAACGCAAGGCATTGCAAACGCTGATCGACCAAACACAACAGGACGTCAATGGCTGGGTGCGCGTCAAACTCTACAAGGGCAACGTCATCGTAGTCGGGCGCGACTCAAAAACAAACTCGCTGTTCGACCCGAACATCGCCACCTTTGAAGACGACAAGGGCGCCTACGACCAGAAGGACGCAGCGGGTTTTATCAAACTGAATGCGTTGCGTATGCGCATTGCGGCAAATCTGAAAAACCGAAAATAAAAAACAACATCTCCGGGACAATTTAATGATCCATGAATTAAGCGGCGATATATTACTCAGCAAAGCCAAAGCTGTTGTGCATGGCGTTGCACCGAACGATGACTTTCATCAGGGGCTGGCATTGCAACTGCGCGAGCGTATGCCCGCCCTGTACAAGGATTTTCGCCACTTCTGCCAGACCCAGCATCCCAAATCCGGCAGCCTGTGGACGTGGATGACCAGCGATGGCCGCTTCATCGTGAACTTATTCACCCAGGAAGGCGCCTATCATCATGGCAGCAAGCCCGGACACGCCTCGTTGAATCACATCAACCATAGCCTGCACGCGTTACGCAGTTTCGCGCAGAAAGAACAAGTCGCCAGCCTGGCATTGCCTCGCCTGGGTTGCGGCGTAGGCGGGCTAGACTGGACCGAAGTAAAACCGCTGATTGAGAAACAGCTTGGCGACCTTGATATCCCTGTCTATGTCTATGTCAATTTTCATAGTGGCATGAGAGCAACAGAACCCAAGTAAAAGGAAAAACATGTCAGACAAAATCGATAATGTCAGCGTAGGCACAAAAGCCAACGTATTCTTTGATGGCAAATGCGTATCGCACTCGGTATTTTTTCCGGATGGATCGCGTAAAACTGTCGGCGTAGTGATGCCCGGCAGCCAACTCACTTTTAACGTGGGCACCCCGGAACTGATGGAGATCACCTCCGGCGAGTGCCAGGTAAAAATTGCCGGTGAAGCTTCTTTCAAGACCTACACCGGAGGAACCAGTTTCAAAGTCGCGGCCAACAGCAGCTTTGAAATTCATGCAATAGACGAAGTAAATTACGTTTGCAGTTTTGGTTGATTTTCCTTGCCGTCATTCCCGCGAAGGCGGGAATCCAGTTATTCAAAATGCCTTTTGTTTAAACACACTGGATTCCCGCCTTCGCGGTAATGACGAATCTGTTATCACGTTATTGATAGGAGTACACCATGCCCTCATTCGACATCGTCTCTGAAGTGGAAAATACCGAAGTGAAAAATGCGGTCGAGCAGACCAACAAGGAGGTCGGCACGCGCTTCGATTTCAAGGGTTCCGATGCCCGCGTGGAGCAGGCAGAACTGGTGCTCACCGTGCATGCCGACAATGAATTTCAGTTGAATCAGGTGCAGGATATTCTCAATGCAAAACTAACCAAGCGCGGTGTCGACATCAAGTGCCTGGACATCAGCGAGAAGATCGACAAGGTCAGCGGCAACAAGGTGAAGCGCAGTTGCACAGTCAAGGTGGGTGTGGAAATTGAGCTGGCGAAAAAAATCGTCAAGCTGCTCAAGGAAAGCAAGATGAAAGTACAGGCCAGCATTCAGGGAGACACCGTGCGCGTCACCGGCAAGAACCGCGACGACCTGCAAGCTGCCATCGCCTTCATCAAAAAATCCATCACCGATTTCCCGTTGCAGTACCAGAATTTCCGCGACTAAGGCTCACGCCTACTTTAGCTCGCGCAAGACGCGAAGCGTGTCAATAAGTGAAGCGCATTGCGCCGGATTTTTCATTCGGCGCAATAATGATTGCGCCCTACGCGTGCTGACTGATTTCCAACGGTAAAATCCTGATACGTTCGCGCATTTCATCGACCACAATCAGTGCCCCAGCCAAAAGTTGCGGGGTAAAGCGGTGCAACAATTCGATGGCGCGCGGTGCGAGTGCATCGGGACTGACATCGTCGGTACGCAACTGGAAAACACTGGGCGATTCGGCACGGGTAGCGGCCAACAGTGCTCCAAAATCAAGGTCGTGGGTAAAAACGATGTGCTGGTTATCTCTCGCCCAAGCAAAAAGCTCACTGTCCGGGGCATTGGAGGCGCCAATATAATACCAATGCTCCGCTTCAAATCCGGCATTGCGCAAAACCTCCACCCAAGAGGGCGAGAGATTCATGTCAATGAGCAAGCGTAGCGTCATGCAGCGATCAGCGGCAAATCGATTTCTTCTGCGCGCCATGCTGCGTAGCGCAATGCCTGCGTGATGTCTTCCGCTTCGAGATAAGGATACAAGGCAAGAATCTGCGGTATGCTTTTCCCGCTGGCGACCAATCCGGTAAGCATACCTGCTGTAATACGTTGTCCACGGATACATGCTTTGCCGCCCATGACGGCGGGATCAGCGGTGATTCGATCCAGTTGTTTCATGTTGATACTCCTGCTTGAGTGTGACAGCCAGAACATTTTAGCGGAAATTACAGTTGGTATTCGCTCATATTGATAATGGATAGGAAATGTGTTCTGTTCAGCAATCCGCGTGGGCACAAAAGGATGCCCACCCAGCTACCGGGTTCGTTGGTAGGATGCGGTGAACTTGCGAACCGCATCAATCGCGATCAATGCGATTCCTTCGTCACCACATCCTATGGGCTGCGTTCCAGATTCAGTGCCAACAACCGCCGCAAGATTTCTTCGTCGCTCATTTCCGGCGTGTAGTCGTTCCAGCCGTAAGCCTTGGCGACGGCGGCATCAAGTTCTTTGTGGGCATTGTCCAGCCACGCGGGACGGGCGTTGTAGAGATTAGTGAGGGTGCGTTTTTTCAGGTCGGCTTCGTGTCCGGGTTTGGCAATGGGGCGCAATGGGTAGATTGCTTTTTCTTCTTCTGGAGTGCGTATCCAATTTACCCATTCCGATGGGTTGAGCCAGTTGTCGCGCAGTGTGTTCAATGTTTGCGCGGCGGCGGCAATCGCGTTTTCTACCTCCGTTCGTGCTGAGCCTGTCGAAGCAGCATGAACGGGTTGCGTGTCCATACACCCTTCGACAAGCTCAGGGCGAACGGGTGGAAAGGTGTCAGGGTGCAATACTTCCGGAAAAGGAAAGGTTTCGAAACACGATTTAGCGTTATAGGTTGGGTCGTTACCTACGCCGTGTTTGGAAGCGTTCGCCAGCGCCCAAACCTCGTGGATGCGCGAGGAAAGCACTCCAAAAGTTACATCATCATCACGCGCGATTGCGTAAAGGCGGCTATCAGGTAACACGCTCACATCCAGCCAAACAAACATTCGATGTTTTGCCACGCGCGGCGTGGCAATGTAGCGTTTGAGTAGTGCGAGTGCGGCACGCAACGCAGGTCTTGGTCGTTCGTGTAACCACCATTTAACATCCTTTCGTTGATGTTTCACTTGACGCAATACATGTGCGAACGGAGTCTCGTATAGTGTTGCCTCTTGCTCTGTGCTGTCTACTCCAAAGTCCACAATCCAAGTATCGGAAGTACGTCCCGTTAAGTCCAGTCCGTTAGCCCAAGGACGTACCACATCGCTGTTTGGCCTACCATTTGGATTGGGCTGCTTAATCCATTGTCGTGCAAGCTCACCTGCAATATCAAAATCTCCGTATTTTTTTGTGCCTTCAAAAGCAACTCCCGAATTTTCTTTGAGCGACTTTGCTTGTGTCAGATTATTGCCCGCCGACAAGTCCGCGTGGATGGCTTCAACGGGTTGACCGTCCAGTATTGCCCCTTCGAGATTGCCGAAGCACACCAGCGAGACGCGCACCGCCGCGCCTTCGTTGATCCATTCCTCATCGCTCCACGCATTGAAGATTTTGGAAGTGTCGCAAATACGCGCCAGCACTTTCTGGTTTAAACCTTTGCGCACGGATTGTGTGGCAACCAATCCAGCTCGCTTGCAATTTTTCGCTTCGATTTGCGCGCGTGCTTTCCCAAACCAGTAGGTAACCAAGTCTGCCCCACCCGGTACACGGTCGGCATAGCAGTTGCGCAATGCCTCGGTGTATTCATCGCCCAACTCGGCGCGCATTTTGCTGCCACCCAAGAACGGCGGGTTACCGATGATGGCATCGACGGTGGGCCAGTCAGCTTCGACGCTTTCACCCCCATCCCAACCTTCCCCCGTCGAGGGGGAAGGAGCTAGCAGCGCATCGCGATTCTCGATGTGGTCGAGCGGTTGCAAAATAGGGTTCTTGCGAATGGGGTAGCCGTTCTTGAGCATCCACTGGATTTCGCCTATCCACACGGTGACGCGCGCAAGTTCGGCGGCGTAAACGTTGAGTTCGATGCCCAGCACGTTGGCGGGCGAAACTTCGATGCTGACCTGGCGATGCAGGCCGAGTTGTTCGGCTTCGAGGTTGGCTTTGTGTTCAAGGTCTTTCAGCGCACGCAGGGCGAGATAGAGAAAGTTTCCGCTGCCGCAGGCGGGGTCGAGCACTTTGAAATGTTTGAGCCGTTCGAGATAGGCGATGAACGCGCCCTGCCCTTCTTGCAGCGCATTCTTCGAGCCTTTGCCACCTTTTTCGTACAGTGCCATGCGTTCGGCGATGATGCGTTTTGCGGCTTCCCATTCCGCCGTGAGCGGCTCGACGATAACGGGGTTGATGAGGCGCATGATGGATTGCTGGTCGGTGTAGTGCGCGCCAAGCTGGGAGCGCTTTTTCGGGTCAAGGCCGCGCTCGAACAAGGTACCGAAGATGGATGGCTCAATCCCGCTCCAGTCGAGTGTGGATGCCTCATGCAGGATTTTTATTTCGGCGAGGTCGAGCGGCAGCACTTCAACTTTTTCGAACAGGCCGCCGTTGAACCAGGCGATGTCGTCCGCACCGAAGTCGCCGCCCTTTTGCATAGAGGTAAATAACGCTTCCAGTCTTGTGGAAAGTTTTGCGGGCTCGCTCTGGCTCTTGTCCAGCAGCCGCTCAAATAGTTTTTCGGGTAACAGTTCGGCGTCTTCGGCAAACAAACAAAACAGGCATTGGTTGAGGAAATGCGCCACCGGTTGCGGGGCGTATCCCCGGTTGTTCAGCAACTGCGCCAGCTCGGAGAATTTTCCAGCCGCTTCCTCGGTGATTTGCGCGATGGTACGTTGCGGTTGAAATTTGCCGGGGTCTTCAAACAGCCACTTGAGTTTTTCCAGGTTGGCAGGCTCACCGATGTCTTGCAGCGCGATGGTGTGAACTTCGGAAGGCGCGTTGGTGAAATGAGTGTGGATCTGAATGATCCGGGTATCGCACACCACCAGCAGGGGCGGATTATCCAGCGCCAGCGCATAGGTCATCAGTTGCTTGAGCGCGGCATCGAGATTCTTGTCCGGCGCTTTGTATTCGAAGCCGAAGCAGCTTTTCTTCCAGACATCCGCCCAGCCGTGCTTGCTGCCGGTCTTGGCGACGCCGCGTTCGTAACAATAGGTGTCTGCTGTCGCGGGTGTAGGCGTTGCAGCCCCCACCAGCGCGCACAAATCGGCAAAATGCGCCTGATAACTTTGCCGCTCGTTGAGCGTGCTGCCTTGCCACTTCTGGATGAACTGTTGCGGGGTCATGTGGCGGTTCCCTGATTGAACTGGCGCATTATAGCGAGGTGTATACGAACAAGGCTATTCCGTCAGATGATTCCATATTATTAAATCAATACGGAATTTTAGTTTTACTCCCTCACGAATTGTCCATGTGATTTTTATCACAGACAGCCCTTGGTAATTCTCCTATCCTGCACCTGTCTTTAATCAATCAAGGAGCAGAAAATGAAATTCAACGTAGGCGGTATAGATCGCATCTTGCGTATCGTAGTTGGCTTGGCACTCATCGGGTTAGCCGTAACCGGAACAGTCGGCGTATGGGGCTGGATCGGTGTGGTGCCTTTGTTGACCGGCACCTTCAAGTTTTGTCCGGCTTACGCAATCCTCGGCATGGGAACTTGCCCCACGCACAAATAATACCAAGTCAGCCTTTCAGTAAAGGCGCTCCTTCCCTTTATGCGCCCGATAGACAATCGTGTTTATCGGGCGTATTGTCTGCGCTTGCCGATGTTTCTCTGTATCCAACTCACTCATGTCAAAACCTGTCGAACACGCGGACCTGCAAATATCCGGCATGACTTGTGTGCGTTGCGCCGCGCGCGTTGAGAAGGCGCTCAACGAGATATCTGAAGTTTCCGCAGCGGTGAATTTCGCCACAGAAAAAGCGCGTGTTGATTTCAATCCGCAATCTGTAAATATTCCCGATCTGATCACGGCCATCCAACATGCCGGATACGATGCTCATGTCATGCGTGATTTTGCGGCGGAAAAAGCTACCCGGGCTGAAGCCTATCGCCACGAGCGCACACAGTTCTTCATTGCCTTGCTGCTCACTGCCCCCTTGCTGTTGCAGATGGGGTTGATGTTCGCCGGTTCCCACATCATGATCCCGGAATGGTTGCAATGGCTGCTTGCCACTCCGGTGCAATTCTGGATCGGCAAACGTTTTTTCAGCGGTGCATGGCACAGCCTGCGCGGCGGCAGCGCGAACATGGATGTGCTGGTCGCGCTCGGTACCAGTGCGGCCTATCTGCTGAGTTGCGCCATGCTGCTGCTCCATACCGGCAAGCCGGTGTATTTTGAAGCCAGCGCCACCATCATCACGCTGGTGCTGCTGGGCAAGTTGCTGGAGGCACGCGCCAAGGGCAAAGCTTCCACCGCGCTGGAAGCTTTGATTAACCTGCAACCCAGGCTGGCACATGTGGAACGCGAAGGCGTTATGGCTGATGTGCCGGCAACACAGGTCAAGGCGGGAGATGTTTTTCTGGTGCGTCCGGGAGAAAGTGTACCTGTAGACGGCGTGGTGCTGGAAGGCGTATCCAGCATCGACGAAGCCATGCTCACCGGGGAAAGCCTGCCCCAAGCGAAACACGACGGCGACAAGGTATATACCGCCACGTTTAACCAGCACGGCCTGCTTCGCTGCCAGGCCCTCGCGGTCGGTGCGCAGACTCAACTTGCCGCTATCATTCGTCTGGTTGAGCAGGCGCAAGGGTCGAAAGCACCGATTCAGAAATTAGCCGATCAAATTTCAAATATTTTTGTACCGGCTGTATTGTTGATTGCCACGGTGGCTTTCATTGTCTGGTGGGCACTTGGCAGCGGTTTCGAGGTTGCGATAATCAATGCTGTCTCTGTACTGGTTATCTCCTGCCCGTGCGCATTGGGGCTGGCTACGCCGACCGCCGTGGTGGTCGCCACCGGGCGTGCTGCCCATGCAGGCATTCTGGTCAAGGATGCTGCCGCGCTGGAACACGCTCACAGACTGTCGGTGCTGGTGGTGGACAAGACCGGAACGCTTACCGAAGGGAAACCCAAAGTGACCGGCCTGCTTGCCGCCTCCGGAATCGAAGAAATATACCTGCTGCAAATTGCCGCCAGCATGGCGCAAAATTCCACCCACCCCTTGTCGCGCGCCCTGCTGGAATACGCTCAGGCGCAGCAGGTGACGCTTATCCCAAGCGGCAGCCTCAGCGAACTTTCCGGGAACGGGCTGAGCGCCGAGATCGGCGGTGCGTCTTGCCTGCTCGGTTCCCCAACCTTCATCACAAGCAAAAACATTGCGCTGGATGACGAACAAATTGCGGCCTTGCAGAAACAGGGGAAGAGTGTCATTGCCGTCGCACGTGCCGGCGCCCTGCTCGGCATCATTGCCTTTGCCGACACCTTGCGCACCAGCAGCGCCGGCGCCGTGGCACGCCTCGCCGAAATGGGCATTCGCGTGGTGATGCTGAGCGGCGACAATGACGCTACCGCGCAGGCGATAGCCCGACAGTCCGGCATCAGCGAATTCCGCTCCGAAGTATTACCGCAGAACAAGGCCGCGCATGTGCAATCATTCAAGTCGGCAGGAAAACTGGTGGGCATGGTGGGCGACGGCATCAACGACGCGCCCGCGCTGGCTGCGGCTGATGTGAGTTTCGCCATGAAAAGCGGCAGCGACATTGCCATCGAAGCGGCAGATATTACCCTGATGCGCAACGATCTGATGGGGGTGGTGGACGCCATCGATCTGTCACGCACCGCTTTGAAAAAAATTCGCCAGAATCTGTTTTTCGCCTTCGCCTATAACGTGCTCGGCATTCCGCTGGCCGCGCTCGGCATGCTCAATCCGGTAATCGCAGGCGCGGCAATGGCGATGAGCTCGGTGTCGGTAGTCAGCAATGCCCTGCTGCTCAAGCGCTGGCTGCCTTATAAACCCAAATAATCCATTAGCATCGTCATTCCCGCGTAGGCGGGAATCCAGCCAGATAAATACTCTGCGAAGCGGACAAAATCCTGGCATTGACCCGCTGTGCGGGGATTTTTCAATCAACTGGATTCCCGCCTGCCCGGGAATGACGAATTTTTGGTCTGATGGATTATCTGGGATAAACCCTCACAGCTTGCTATTACCGCACAAACAAATTAATATCTGAACATCTATTTACTTGTTTGCAAAATGTCATCTGATACAGATAGTTTCGTTGCAGAGCTGGCCGACCTTTTCCGTTTGCTCGGCGATGCAACGCGCCTGCGCATCGTGTTGTCCTGTCTCAAAACGCCCATCGCGGTTAACGACATCGCAAGCAAACTCGACCTGAGCAACTCGCTGGTCAGCCATCACCTGAGACTGTTGCGCGCCGCCCGCATCGTCAAAGCTGACCGGCACGGCAAGCAAGTATTCTATGTCGCCGCCGATCAACACATCTCAAGTGTTCTGACAGATATGCTGGAACACATCGCGGAGCCTCACACGGAAGCAGACTAATGGCAAATCACGACGATCACCACTCACATAACCATGACCATGACGGGCATTCGCATAGTTGCGGTCACCACCACGGCGATCCGAATAATCATGGTCGCGCCTTTGTCATCGCCATTGCCTTGAACACCGCTTTTGTGGTGATCGAGTTCGCCTTCGGCCTTATCGCCAACTCGACAGCGTTGATAGCCGATGCCGGGCACAACCTGTCCGACGTGCTGGGTCTGATTCTAGCCTGGAGTGCGGCAATTCTCAGCCGCAGGGCGCCGAACGAGCGCTACACCTATGGCCTGCGCAGCACCTCGATTCTGGCCTCACTGGTAAACGCCATGATACTTCTGGTGACGTGCGGGGCGATTGCGTGGGAGGCGGTGCAGCGCTTCTCGCAGCCGCCCGCTGTAGCCGGACTCACGGTGACGCTGGTGGCAGCGGTCGGCATCATCGTCAACGGCCTGAGCGCTTGGCTATTCATGAAAGACAGCAAGGGAGACTTGAACATTCGCGGAGCCTACTTGCACATGGCCACGGACGCCGCCGTGTCGTTGGGCGTGGTGGTCACCGGAATAGTGATAATCTACACGGGCTGGTACTGGCTCGATCCGGTTATCAGTCTGGTCATTATCGGCGTAATCGTCATCGGCACCTGGGGTTTGCTGCGCGAGTCTGTGCAACTGGCTTTAAGTGCCGTCCCGTCCAACATCGAAGTGGCCGCGATTGACGTCTACCTGCGCCAGTGTAACGGTGTCACTGATATTCATGATCTTCATATCTGGGGCATGAGCACCACCGAGAACGCCCTGACTGTCCACCTGGTGATGCCCGACGGGTACCCGGGCGACGCCTTCATGGACGACATCATGCAGACCCTCAAAGCGCGTTTCTCCGTACATCACAGCACCCTGCAAATCGAACTTGGAACAACGACCCATACCTGTTCTTTGAGTCATAACGCCCTGGCAGCGCATGTTCACTAAGTTCGGGATGAACTTTGGATTTTTAGCGGCGCTCTTGATTTTGAAACCGGCAACCTGCTTCAGCAGGTTGCGGTCGGATAAGCATCACTCCCCTCACCCCACCTCAGTTTCTTCGTCTTTCGGCATATTTAGCACACCGGTATTATAGTCGTACTCAAATAGCTCGCCATAGCGGCCCCACTCAATGGCGACCCGCAGGGCAGAGATTGCATCGGCCTCATTCAACGTGAAGCGTAGCAGCCTTAGAAACAAATCCTCATGCAGGTCACCGGAAGGATCCTGCACCAACCCTTGGCGGATGTAAGCTATCAAGGGTACGTTTTCCAGCAGTTGTTGACCGAAGATTACCTTGCGTTCGGAATTACTGGCATGTACATATTGTTCGCCGAGCGGGTTGAGGATGATATCGCCGCGTTCGAGGTGGGCAAATCCCAGCAGGGTCAGGGCGCTGGATACATCAAGTAGCTCCTGATCGTTGAACTCTGATTCCTCGGCTAGCTTCGGCAAATCCGCCCGTCCCAGGAAAGGCTCGTCGGCAAGAAGTTCCAATATGCTCTCCATACGTGCAATTTCAGCTTCCGGCAAGCGATCACCAAGTTGCAATTTGATTTCCTTCCCTGTGACACGTCCCGTTCGTGTAGTGCCCGCT
>CAIQPV010000392.1 GCA_903873725.1 uncultured Nitrosomonadales bacterium | reverse complement strand
TCGGCATCGGTTTCAAGTTCTACACCCGCAATCATATATCCCATCGTTTCCTCCACGCTATAAAATCGATAAAGTCAATCCAGACCGGAAATATCCTTATAAGGGACAAAAATCCCGCAGCCGAAACGGCGATTGCCACCCAGTCCCAAGCGCTGAATTTGCAGCGACCCTTCCGCCTTCAGGTCGTGCAGCACCAAACTGTAACCGTTTAGCGATTGTTCAGCACCCATTACTGTGTGTCGCTTGCCGCATATCCACTTGCCTGAGATATCCAACTCATGCAATCTGGCAGCGACTCCTGCCAGAAATATTTCTTCTTCATCCCCGCTTTCCACCTGATGAGAATGCAGGGTGGTATACGCTTGCAAAGGACGTTCCATTACCGCTCCCACACGCAATACAGCAGAACCGATACGGAGTTCCTGTCCTGATAGCTGCACGGCTTTGGCCGCAAGCTTAACTGGCAGGCGCAACACCAGCTTGGATCGCTTTGCCAGCAACTTGCCTTCCGCGCTTGCCGAACCCCGCAGGGGAAGTATGCCGGCCAGCTCCTCTGCATCCAGCCAAGGCAGAATACGCATGACCTCATTCCACAAAGTGAACGCATAACCCTCCGGGACGAAGCTTCCCTTGAGATCAAATACTAGGTCGATCATGTCTGAATGTTACTTTCCATCCGGTTGGGCATCTGTCCAACGCCGCATTACATCGCTCCACTGCCGCGCAGTAACGGGGTCGATGTCGAAGATGGTGAAGCGCTTCCCTTCGCGGATGCGGATACGCAGCAGACTCATGCCGCCTTCGACATGGTCAATCTGCTGCAACTCGATTTCCTGATTTCCCAGCGGCACCCTGAACTTTTCCAGCGTCGTGGTTTGTGTCATTTTTACTCCATTTCTCAAGGTGATATTGAGCGCAATGTAAGGCATTCCCGTCTATAGCCAGTACAGGGGGATGCAACATAACACCACGGGATGGTTCGCACACCCCCCCATTCGGGTTATTTCACATGCACGGAAGATGCGGCAACATACTGGCAAATTAGGATTTGCTGAACTGCCCCTGAATCTGTTGCCAGTCCAGCAAAATTTGACGTCGGGATGAAATAAAACGAAAGGAAGATTCATGGCTAAGAAGCTGCATGATACACCGAATCTGGATCAGTTGGAGAGTGGCCCCTGGCCCAGCTTTGTCACCGGCATCAAGCGTCTGGCACAGGATAACAATATGGCGGTTGACCTGCTCGGGCAGTTGGAAACTTCATACAAAACCAAGAAAGGTTACTGGAAGGGCGGCACGGTCGGCGTCATCGGTTATGGCGGCGGAGTGATCCCCCGTTTCACCGAACTCAAGAACGAAAACGGCGAACCTGTCTACAAGGATGCTGCCGAATTCCACACCCTGCGAGTGATGCCGCCTGCCGGTATGCATTACGATACCGACACCCTGCGCAAATTTTGCGACATATGGGAAAAGCATGGCTCCGGTCTGATTGCTTTCCATGGCCAGTCCGGCGATATCATGTTTCAGGGGGCGACCACGGAAAACGTGCAAAAGTCCTTTGACGAATTCAATGAAATGGGTTTCGACCTCGGCGGTGCCGGGCCGGCAGTGCGTACTTCCATGTCATGCGTCGGTGCCGCGCGTTGCGAGCAATCCTGTTACGACGAGGCTCGCGTACACCGCGAAGTGATCAACACTTTCCTCGACGACATTCACCGCCCTTCCCTGCCTTACAAATTCAAGTTCAAGTTCTCCGGTTGCCCGAATGATTGCATGAACGCAATTCAGCGTTCCGACATGGCGGTGATCGGTACGTGGCGCGACAACATCCGCACTGACGAGATGCTGGCGAAGAAGTGGTTTGCCAAGCACGGCATGGACGAATTGGTGAATGATATTGTGGCGCGTTGCCCGACCAAGACTTTCCAGCTCAAGGAAATCGGCAAAGTCAAAAAAGGCGAGCACATTTCCAGCGTAGTGCTGAATGACACTCATGCGGTCGAGATAGACAACCGCGATTGTGTGCGTTGCATGCACTGCATCAATGTGATGACCGGCGCCTTGGCTCCGGGCAAGGACAAGGGTGCGACGATTCTGGTGGGTGGCAAGAGCCATCTGAAGATCGGTGGCTTGCTGGGTACAGTGATCCTTCCGTTCATCAAACTGGAGAGCGGCGAGGATGTCGAAAAGCTGGTTGACTTCGCCCAGCGAACCATCGATTTCTTTGCCGAAAACGCACTGGAACACGAGCGTACCGGCGAGATGATCGAACGCATCGGCCTGGCCACTTTCCTGGAAGCGATGGAGATTGATGCCAGCCCGGCCATGGTCAATTCACCGCGCATGAACCCCTATGTCCGCACTGACGGGTGGGACGAGGAAGTCGCCCGGGTCAATGCCAAAAAAGATTCCAAAGCCAACAAACAAGCTGCTTAAGGAGAATAACATGGCCCAACCCCAAATTCGACGTGCCACCGAAAGCGGCGTACCGGATAACAAGAAGTATCTGCACCCGTTGTTGGCAAAGAACTATGGCGACTGGAAATACCATGACCGTCCGCGTCCCGGCGTACTGCATCATGTAGCACACGGCGGGGACGAGGTATGGTCGGTACGCGCCGGCACGCAGCGCCAGATGGACGTGCATACCATACGCAAGCTGTGCGATATCGCCGACAATTTTGCCGAAGGTCGCGTGCGTTTCACCATTCGTTCCAATATCGAATTTATGGTATCGGAAGAAAAGAAAGTCGCACCACTGATTGTCGAACTGGAGAAGAACGGCTTCCCGGTTGGAGGCACCGGCAACTCGGTAACCATGATCGCTCACACCCAGGGCTGGTTGCACTGCGACATTCCCGGTACCGATGCATCCGGCGTAGTCAAGTCGCTGATGGATGAATTGTACGAAGAATTCAAACGGGAAGAGATGCCGAACCGCGTGCATATTTCAACTTCCTGCTGTGAGATCAATTGCGGCGGTCAGGCCGACCTCGCCATCATCGTGCAGCACACCAAGCCGCCCAAGATCAACCATGACCTCGTCGCCAACGTGTGCGAACGGCCGACCGTGGTAGCGCGTTGCCCGGTGGCAGCGATCCGCCCGGCCATGGTGAACGGCAAACCTTCGCTGGAAATCGACGAAGCCAAGTGCATGTGCTGCGGTGCCTGCTATCCGCCCTGTCCTCCCATGCAGATCAACGATCCGGAATATTCCAAGCTCGCCATCTGGGTGGGTGGCAAGAATTCCAATGCGCGCGGCAAACCGACTTTCATGAAGATGGTCGCTTCCGGCCTGCCCAACAACCCGCCGCGCTGGACCGAAGTGGCCGAGGTAGTGAAGAATATTCTTCACGTATACAAGGAAGATGCGCGTCCGTGGGAACGCATGGCCGACTGGATAGACCGCATCGGCTGGCCGCAATTTTTCGAAAAGACCGGCCTGCCCTTTACCAAGTACTTGATCGACGACTGGAGAGGTTCGCGCGCCAATCTTAACGCCTCGACTCATATTCGTTTCTGATTAAGGAAAATTCCGTTCGCATTGAGCTTGTCGAAGTGCTTTGGATAAGTGACTGGTGGTTCGACAAGCTCACCACGAACGGTTAAATGATTCGAACAGGATAAACAAAATGAAATTTGGCATAGTCATCAACGAAGGCCCCTACCAGCATCAGGCAAGCGATACCGCTTACCTGTTCTGCAAGGCCGCACTGGAAAAAGGGCATGAGATTTTTCGCGTGTTCTTCTATCACGACGGCGTGAACAACGCCTCCCGCCTGACCGAACCGCCACAGGACGACCGCAACATCGTGGCGCGCTGGAGCAAGCTGGCAGAAGAACACAAATTGGACTTGGTCGTATGCGTGGCGGCAGCTTTGCGCCGCGGCATCAAGGACGAGAATCTGGCACCGGGATTTCGCATCTCCGGTCTTGGGCAATTGGTCGAGGCTGGTATTCAGGCAGACCGCATGGTCACTTTCGGCGATTGAGGGGACACCATGAGCGATATTAAAAAATTCATGTTCGTCAACCGCAAGGCACCCTACGGAACGATCTACGCGTTGGAGTCGCTTGAAGTTGTGCTGATTACCGCCGCCTTCGACCAGGACGTGTCGCTGGTTTTTATCGACGATGGTGTTTATCAGTTGAAGAAGGGACAGCAGACCAAGGGTATCGAAACCAAGAATTTCTCCCCGACTTACCGCGCTCTGGATGGCTATGACGTGGAGAAACTCTATGTCGAAAAAGAATCTCTTGAAGCGCGCGGCTTGAGCGAAGAAGACCTGCTGGTTGATGTCACCGTTCTGGGAAGCAAAGAAATGGGCGAACTGATGGATCAACAGGACGTCGTGCTGAGTTTTTGAAAAAGGAATCGAACATGCTGCACATCATCAACAAATCCCCTCTGACTAACGGCTCTCTCGATTGTTGCCTGCGGGTTGCGGAATCAGGTGCCATCCTGTTGATAGAGGATGCGGTTTATGGCGCAACTAAAGGTAGCGCTATTGAAGGCAAGATACGCGACGCAATGGGGCAGTTCAAAATTCACGTCCTACTGCCCGATCTGGAAGCCCGCGGCCTCGCTGACCGTATCATTGAAGGCGTAACAACTGTAGATTACGGCGGCTTTGTTGAGCTCGTCGCCGGCAACAAAAATTGCCAGTCATGGCTTTGATACACTTAATTTAATAAACAGGAGAAATACTATGGCTAGCATTGAAGTAGGTGGTAAATCATACGAAACCGACGAAGAGGGTTATCTGGTCAACTTGGCAGAGTGGAACCCGGATGTGGGGAATTATATTGCCAAAGAAGAAAAAGTCGACATGACAGATAACCACTGGGAAGTCGTCAATTTCCTGCGCGAATACTATGACGAATACCAGATCGCCCCGGCAGTACGTGTGTTGACAAAAGCCATTGGCAAGAAATTCGGCGCGGAAAAAGGCAACAGCCAGTATTTGTATGATCTGTTCCCCTACGGCCCGGCCAAGCAGGCATGCAAGATTGCCGGCCTGCCTAAGCCGACGGGTTGCGTCTGATAGAGACCCTATGCGTCATTCCCGCGAAGGCGGGAATCCAGCCAGAAAAAAACTCCGCGAAGCGGGCAAAACTTGTAGTTGACCCGCGCTGCGGAGGGGTTTTGATCAACTGGGTTTCCGCCTTCGCGGGAATGGCAGTGCTAATGGATAATTTGGAATGACTACGTTCCTCACCCTGCTTTTCTATTTCTCCGCTGCCGTGCTGCTAGTCGGTGTCAGCTTGAAAATCGCTGCCTACGCACGCACCCCGGCACCGCTTCTAATCCCGACAACCCCGGCACCGACCACCACGGGTGGCGTGGTGTTGCGCATGCTGCGCGAGGTTACCCTGTTCGAGAGCCTGTTCAAGGCCAACTTGTGGACATGGGCTGCGAGCATGGTGTTTCATGCCAGCCTTGCGTTAGTGCTGATCCGCCACCTGCGCTATTTCACCGAGCCGGTCTGGTCATGGGTTGCACTTGCGCAGCCTTTCGGCCTGTATGCCGGATTATCCATGGTGCTTGGCTTGGCAGGACTATGGGCGCGGCGCATTTTCGTTGAGCGTATCCGTTACATTTCGACGCCTTCTGATCATCTGATGCTGGCACTTCTGCTTTCTATCGCGGCTTCCGGCCTGTGCATGAAATTCTTTTCCCACACCGACATAATCGGGGTAAAAAGCTTTATTCTGGGCATGATGCGTTTTGACTTGCAGCCGCTACCGGCTGACGGCGCACTCTATCTGCACCTGCTGCTGGTTGCCTCGCTGTTGCTTATTTTTCCGTTCAGCAAATTGTTGCATGCACCGGGCGTATTCTTCTCCCCCTCCCGCAATCAGGCTGACAACCCGAGAGAGAAACGCCACTTGGCACCTTGGGCTGCGGAACTGGAGAAATAGATGGCTGACGCAATCACTGCCCCCCCCTATCGCATCATCCCCATCATCCCCGCGCTAAAGCCCGGGTCGATGGCGGGTTCGATACCCTACATCGCCAACGAAAAAATGCAGGAAGCCATCGGCTTCCCCGGCAAGTTGGCCGATAACTGGCAAGAGACCCACGATGCGGTGATTGCCAAGATGGGCGAGTTGCTTTCCAAATACCGCTCACTTAAAGTGTATCTCGACGCCTGCGTGCATTGCGGTGCCTGCTCGGACAAGTGCCATTATTTCATCGGCACGCAAGATCCCAAGAATATGCCGGTGGCACGCCAGGATTTGATGCGTAGTATCTATCGCCGTTATTTCACCCTGCCCGGCAAACTTTTCCCCAAGCTGGTCGGCGCGCGAGACCTGACCCGCGAAGTGCTGGACGAATGGTACAGCTACTACAACCAGTGCTCGGAATGCCGCCGCTGTTCGGTGTTCTGCCCCTACGGCATCGACACCGCCGAAATCACCATGGCAGCCAAGGAAATTCTCGACTCGGTGGGGTACGGCCAGAAATATTCCAACGAGATTATCGGCAAGGTACACAAGATCGGCAACAACCTCGGACTGCCCGGTCCGGCTCTGGAAAACACGCTGGAAGGGCTGGAAGAAGATGTCAAGGAAGATACCGGCATCGACGTGCGTTTCCCGCTCGATGTGAAGGGGGCTGAGGTGTTGCTGATCACCCCTTCCGCCGACTTTTTTGCCGAACCACACATTGATAGCCTGATCGGCTACGCCAAGGTATTCCATGCTTCCGGCGTGAGCTGGACGCTTTCTTCAATGGCCTCCGAGGCAGGCAATTTCGGCATGTTCATCGGTAACTACGAGCAACTGCGCAAGATCGCACTGCGCGTCCGTGAAGCTGCACTGGAACTGGGAGTCAAGCGAATCGTCGTGGGCGAATGCGGCCACGCCTGGCGCGTCGCTTACAGCTTCTGGAACACCTTGATCGGAGTCGGTGCCGGAGCAAACGATCCCTACGCCATTCAACTGCAAAACCAGCTTGATCTCCGCTACAAACAGCCGATGCACATCTGCGAATTCACTTGGGACTTGATTCAGCGGGGCGGACTTTCATTCGACAAGGAAGCGAACGACAAACACATCATTACTTTCCATGACTCGTGCAACGTCGCGCGTGCCTCGCGCATGGGCGATTTGCCCGGCGGACAGTTTGAAATTCCTCGCAACATTATCAAGACGGTCGCCAACAATTTCGTCGAAATGCGCGACAACACCACGCGCGAAAAAACATTCTGTTGCGGCGGCGGTGGCGGCCTGCTCACCGATGAGCTGCTCGACCTGCGGGTCAAGGGGGCGTTGCCGCGCATGGAAGCGTTGCAACAAGTCACCGATTCACACGGGGTCAATTTCATGGCAACCATCTGCGCAATTTGCAAGGCGCAGTTCACCAAGGTACTGCCCATCTACGGCTTCGACCGTAGAGTGGTCGGCGGTGTCCACCAACTGGTTAGCAATGCAATCAAGTTAGGCGATAAATAGGAGACAGGCAATGTCAGCATCCACGCAAGAAACCAAACTCACCTTCCGTCGTTACAAAGACGGCAATACCAGGGTGAAAAGCCATGACCGTATATTCCAGGCAGGCTACAGCTACAAGTGCCCGACCTATATCCAGTCCACGCCCCCCTGCCAGGGGAGCTGTCCGGCAGGCGAGGACATCCGCCGTTATTTGCAGATCGCGCGTGGCATGGAAAAACCACCGGTCGGCATGCCTTGGCAGGAATACGCCTGGCGCGTATTGACCGAGGCCAATCCTTTCCCCTCGGTGATGGGGCGCGTCTGCCCGGCGCCGTGCGAGACCGGCTGTAACCGCAACGAAGTGGAAGATCATGTTGGCATAAACTCGGTTGAACACTTCCTCGGTGAATATGCCATCGCCAACAATTTGAAATTCAACAAGCCGTCTGTTGCTTTTTCGGGCAAGAAAGTGGCTCTCATTGGTGGCGGGCCTGCCAGCCTGTCTTGTGCCTACCAACTGGCTCTGAAAGGCCATTCCGTCACTGTCTTTGACGAGCATGAATTTCTCGGTGGCATGATGCGTTACGGCATCCCCGGTTTCCGTACTCCGCGACGTGTGCTTGATGCAGAAATCCAGCGTATTCTGGACCTTGGCGTGGAAGCGAAGCTCAACTGTCATATCGGCAAGGACATTACGCTGGAACAAATCCGCAAGGACTACGACGCGGTGTTCCTCGGCATGGGTGCGCAGGCGGGCCGTGCGCTACCGACACCCGACAGCGAAGCACCCAATGTGGTCACCGCGACCGCATTCCTGCGCGCCTTTAATGACGGTCGCTTGCAACATGTCGGCAAGCGTGTGGTGGTAGTTGGCGGCGGCGATACTTCGATCGACGTGGCAACTGTGGCGCGCCGTCTGGGCCACATCGAGCACGCCAAACCGACCGATGCCGAGTCCGCAATCGCCGGACGCATGGCACATGACGTGGCAGATATTTCCGCCAAACAGGGTGCGGACGTCATCCTGACTTCGGTGTTCAACATAGACAAGATGCAGGCCAACAAGCACGAAATCGAGCAAGCTCTCGCGGAAGGTATCGCGATACGCGGCGGACTGGTACCGATCGGTGTGGTGAAGGACGCCAACGGGCGCGCCACAGCTTTGCGCGTTGCGGAGTGCGAAGCAAAATTTGTCGGTCCCAAACTGGAAATCAAACAGAAAGAAGGTAGCGCGCATGATATTCCGGCTGACTTGATTGTGTCCGCTATCGGCCAGGCTGTGGATTTCACCGGACTGGAGGAATTCGACAATGGCCGCGGTGCGATCAGTTCTGACAAGAACTACCAGCTCGCTGGGAAACCGGGTACCTTTGCCGGTGGCGACGTCATCCGGCCGCACCTGTTGACCACGGCTATCGGTCATGGAGCAATTGCAGCAGAGGGAATAGACCGTTTTCTTGCAGGTGAGGAGTTGGACAAACGCCCGAAGATAGACGTGCATACCTTCGACATGATGCGCAAAATGGCAGAAAAGGGCTTGACCGTTAACGAGACACACGAGCCGATACGCGGAACCTGCAATTCGGATGTGGCCGTCCACAACTTCGATAATCGTTCGTCGCGCTATGTCATCCCGCATGACGAGCTATTCCTTGGTCACTTTGCTTACACGGCACGCAAACAGCGCAATATCATTACCCTTGATGAAAAAACTGCATTGGGCAATTTCGAGGAGCGCCTGCATCCATTGAATGAAGCCGATGCCATTGCCGAGGCGAAGCGCTGCATGAGCTGCGGGATGTGCTTTGAGTGCGACAACTGTGTTGTGTATTGCCCGCAGACCGCCGTGTTCCGCGTGCCAAAGTCCAAAACTTCGTTGGGGCGTTACGTCGACACAGATTATGACAAATGCATCGGCTGCCACATCTGCAAGGATGTGTGCCCGACGGGGTATATCCAGATGGGACTGGGGGAATAATGAACCCCTGTAACGTAGCCTGGATGAAACAACGTGAAATCCGGGATTACCGGATTTCGCTGCGCGGCATCCAGGCTACCATGCTCATCTTGTTGCTTGCCGCCGTGCCTGTCTGGGCGGGTAGTTCCATCGCCCCCAAGCTCGATATCGGCAAAGGCGGCCAGTGCGTGGATGATCCCAAATTCATGCGCAAAAATCACATGAAAATGATCGTGCACCAGCGCGATGAGACAATGCGCCAGGGTATCCGGGGCGGAAAGTTCAGTTTGGCCGGTTGCGTGGACTGCCATGCCAGCAAGAAAGACAACAGCGTGCTCGGCAGCAACGAGCACTTTTGCCAAGGATGCCACGAATTTGCCGCAGTAAAAATAGATTGTTTCGAGTGCCATTCAAGCAAGCGAAAGGTGATCGCAGAGGTGAGCAAATGAGCGACAAGGTAAACCTCGGCCGCAGACAATTTTTAAGCAAGACATCTGCCGCAATCGCCGGTATTGCCATCGCTCCCGGCATGTTGCTATTTGATTTTGTCCACGCCCGCCCGGCAGGCGAAGCGGCCTCCGGCGCTGTACGCTGGGGCATGCTGATTGATACTACCCAGTGTGAAAGCGGTTGCAACGAGTGCGTGACCGCCTGCAACAAGGAAAATGGACTTCCCGTCGCCAAGTTGCCGACTGATGTGCAATGGATACGTAAAGTAGAATTGAAGCAGGTTTCCACAGGGCGACAAGTTTCCCTGCCGATGATGTGCCAGCATTGCGCCGAGCCTCCATGCGTCGACGTGTGTCCAACCAAAGCATCGTTCAAACGCGCCGACGGCATTGTGCTGGTGGACAAGCACCGCTGCATCGGTTGCCGCTACTGCATGATGGCCTGCCCGTATAAAGCGCGTTCATTCGTGCACGAGCCGGTGCTCGATCACGATTCCGATATGCCGCGCGGCAAGGGTACGGTCGAAAGCTGCACCCTTTGCGTAAATCGCATCGATCGCGGCGAACTGCCTGCTTGCGTGGAAGCCTGCGCCAAGGCCGGGCACCGCGCCATCCTGTTCGGCGACCTGAATGATCCAAACAGCGAAATTCACTTGCGTATCCGCAGCGTTGCGTCGTCGCAGTTGCGTGCAGACCTCGGGCTGAATCCCGGCATTTCATTCGTGGGGCTGTAATGAAAAGACCTTTTGCCCATTCGGAACCTTTCTACTTCTACATGCTGGTCGCATTCGGTGCGCTCATTATCGCCGCAGGACTCGCAGCCGTTTATTACATTGAAGAGCATGGACATGTCGTCACCGGCATGAACAACCAGATCGTGTGGGGCATGCCTCACGTGTTCGCAATTTTCATGATCGTTGCAGCTTCCGGCGTTCTCAACGTTGCCGCCATCGGCTCTGTATTCGGCAAAGCCGTGTACAAGACACGTGCGCCTCTGGCCGGTATGCTCTCGATTGCGCTGCTGGCGGGTGGCCTGTTTGTGCTCATGCTGGATTTGGGACGTCCAGACCGCATTATTGTCGCCGCAACAAATTTCAACGCGACCTCGGTATTTGCGTGGAATCTTCCTTTATACAGCGGACTATTTACGCTTGTTGCGCTCTACATGTGGACCTTGCTGGAGCAGCGCATGAACTGCTGGATCAAGCCGGTCGGCCTTGCAGTGTTCACTTGGCGCATTATCCTGACCACCGGTACAGGGCTGATTTTTGCTTTCCTTGTTGCGCGCCAGGCTTACGGTTCGGCAATCCTGCCACCCATGTTCATTGTCATGTCCTTCGGTTGGGGACTTGCGGTATTTCATGTTGTCCAATCGGCGATGTATGCATGGAACGGCAGGA
>CAIQPV010000391.1 GCA_903873725.1 uncultured Nitrosomonadales bacterium | reverse complement strand
CTTCGGGAGTTTCGTCGGCGAGGCTGGAGAGCTGGGCGGCTTCGGCGAGTTCCTTGTCGGAGACGCCGGGGGCGGGGATGAATTCGGCGGCCTCGCGGTTGCCGAGGGTTATGGTGCCAGTTTTGTCGAGGAGGAGGACGTCGACGTCGCCGGCGGCTTCGACGGCGCGGCCGCTCATGGCCAGGACGTTTTTCTGGACCATGCGGTCGATGCCGGCGATGCCGATGGCCGAGAGCAGGCCACCGATGGTGGTGGGGATCAGGCACACCAGCAGCGCCACCAGCACGGTGATGCTGATCGGTGCCCCCGCTTTGGCCATCTCAACGCTATATAGCGAGAACGGCAACAGGGTGACGATGACAAACAGAAAGATCAGCGTCAACGCCACCAGCAAAATGGTGAGCGCGATTTCGTTGGGTGTCTTCTGGCGCTTGGCGCTTTCCACCATCGCGATCATGCGATCCAGAAAAGTTTCACCCGGATTGGTGGTAATGCGCACGACTATCCAATCGGACAGCACGCGTGTGCCGCCGGTTACCGCACTGAAGTCCCCGCCGGATTCGCGTATCACCGGCGCGCTCTCGCCGGTGATGGCGCTTTCGTCCACTGAGGCGACGCCCTCGATCACGGTACCATCGCCGGGGATAAAATCACCCGCTTCGACCAGTACCACATCATCCTTGCGCAGGGTAGAGCCGGGCGTCAGAGCGAACTTTTCACCGTATTGTGGACGGACCAATTTCTTGGCCTGGATGTCGCGCTTGGCGCTACGCATGGCGTTGGCCTGGGCGCGGCTGCGGCCTTCGGCTATCGCCTCGGCGAAGTTGGCAAACAGTACGGTGAACCACAGCCAAAATGTTATAGCCAGAATAAAACCGGTCGGCGCTTCACCGTGTCCGCCCAGCGCCTGAATGAACAGCAGCGTTGTCAATATGCTGCCGACCCATACCACGAACATCACCGGGTTCTTCATTTGTTGCTGCGGACTCAGTTTCTTGAACGAGTCCACCACAGCCTGTTTGACGATTTCGCGCTCAAACAGGGGAAACGGTACAGTTTTAGTTGTCATGCAAATATCTCCTTCTGTAGTAGGTTGGGTTAGCGGTTTTATCGCGTAACCCAACAAACAAATTTTCCGTCGCTGGTTATGTTGGGTTACGGTGCAAAAAGCTGCACCTAACCCAACCTACTCATATTCAAATGTTCGATCACCGGACCGAGTGCCAACGCCGGCACAAAGTTCAGCGCACCCACCAGCAACACCGTGCCGATCAGCAGCCAGACAAACATCTGCGTATGGGTCGCCATGCTGCCTATACTGGCGGGAATGCGCTTTTTGGCCGCCAGCGAACCGGCCAGCGCCAGCACCGGAATCATCAGCCAGATGCGGCCGAAGAACATCTCGAAGCCCAGCGCGGCGTTATAGAACGGCGTGTTGGCAGAGATGCCGGCGAAGGCGCTGCCGTTGTTGCCAACAGCCGAGGAGAACGCATACAGGATCTCGCTGAAGCCGTGCGCGCCGGGGTTAGCCACACCCGCCTTGCCCGCATCCATCAACACGGCTATGGCCGTCCCGCCGAGGATGATCATGGGCGGGATCAAAATTACCAGCGAAGCCATCTTGATGTCGAACGCCTCGATCTTCTTGCCCAAATATTCCGGGGTGCGGCCTATCATCAGTCCGGCCAGAAACACCGCGATCACGGCATACACCAGCATCCCGTACAAGCCGGAACCGACCCCGCCGAAAATCACTTCACCCAGCTGGATTTGCGCCAGCGGAACCAGCCCGCCCAAGGGGGTGAAGGAATCGTGCATGGAATTCACTGCACCGCAGGAAGCACTGGTGGTGATGGTGGCGAACAGAGCGGAATTGACGATACCGAAGCGCGTTTCCTTGCCTTCCATATTGCCGCCGGACTGCGTGGCGGAAGCGCTTTGATCAACACCCAGTGCGGTAAATGCGGGGTTGCCGTTTTGCTCCGCGTATTCAGCCACGGCGAGGAAGCCGACGAACAATATCGTCATGGCGACGAGTATCGCCCAGCCCTGCCGTGTGTCTCCCACCATGCTGCCGAAGGTGTAGCACAGCGCGGCGGGAATCAGGAATATCGCCAGCATCGCCAGGAAATTGGACAGCGGTGTGGGGTTCTCGTAAGGATGCGCCGAGTTGGCATTGAAAAAGCCGCCACCGTTGGTGCCGAGCTGTTTGATCGCTTCTTGCGAGGCAACCGGACCCAGAGCGATGACCTGTTCCTTGGTGGTAGCCTTCTCGGTGACCGGGTTGCCGGCAGCGTCTTTCATCGGGTTACCGGCAGCATCCATCTTGGGATTATCGTAGGTGATCGTCTCCACCGTCGGCACGGTTTGATAGGCAGAAAAATTCTGTATCACGCCCTGGCTGACCAGCGCCAGTGCCAGTACAATGGAAAGCGGCAACAGGATGTAGATGATGCTGCGCGTCATGTCCACCCAGAAATTGCCGATGGTTTCCATGGTGTGGCGTGCAAAACCGCGTATCAGCGCCACCAGCACGGCCATACCGGCGGCGGCGGAGAAAAAGTTCTGCACCGCCAAAGCCGCCATCTGTACCAGATAGCTCATGGTGGATTCGCCGCTGTAGCCCTGCCAGTTGGTATTGGTCAGGAAGCTGATCGCGGTATTGAAAGACGAATCGGGACTGACCGCGCCGAAAGCTTGCGGATTCAGCGGCAGCATGCCTTGCAGTCTCTGCATCGCATACACCGTCAGTACACCGAGCAGCGCAAACCACAGCATCGCCAGCGCATAGCGCGTCCAGCGCATTTCATCCTTGCTGTCCACGCCACACAGTTTGTAAAAAAGATTTTCGAGCGGAGCGATCCAGCGCACGAAAACAGGAAGCTGACCTTCGTATACCCGTGCCATGTACCAGCCTAGCGGTTTTGTCGAGGCAAGAAGCACGCCGAGGAACAAAGCAATTTGCAACAATCCGTTGGCGCTCATGAGAACAACTCCGGTTTAAGTAAAGCGATGATGAGATAAACCATCAGTCCAAAGGCGACGATGCCGCCCAGAATATAAAAAGTCATTGTGGCCCCCTCAATTTTTCGATGCCGCGTATCAGCAGATCACTGAGACCGAATATGGCAATAATTAGCAGCAGATATAACCAGTCCATTTTGTTTGCTCCTTGTGGTAAGACACGGGACGCATAGTAGAGAAGGTCAGATTAAATCGGTGTAAAGACTAATCCCGTGGGTATAAAAAAGTTGTAAAGATTCTGTCTGTCCATAGTTGGCAAGTGCATGAGCAAATAACAATAAGGTGTCGGATGGTCTGTACGGTGACACTCATTTCTGGAAATCAAGCCGAATTAAAGAAAGCCCCACTATGTGCTTGTCGATTTGCCTGCAATGCAAACAATTGTCCGGGGCGGAGCCTTTCGGTAGAATACTCTCCTTTACAAACGAGTATCCAAATGGCCGGGAAATTGCAGAAAACTCAAGGCTTCGAAGCGGCACTGGCCGAGCTGGAACAGGTTGTCGCCGATATGGAGTCCGGCAAACTGTCGCTGGAAGATTCGCTGGCCGCGTACAAGCGCGGCGCCGAGTTGTTGCAGCATTGCCGTGGCCGTCTTGAAGATGCGCAGCAGCAGGTACGTGTGCTTGAAGAAGGAACGTTACAAGCTTTTCAGATTACGGGTGACGCGAGTCAGTCGTGATGTCAGCGCTTACTTTTCAGGCTTGGTCGGGCGCGCACCAGAATCGCTTTGAGGATGTGTTGCGTAACGTGTTGCCATCGGCAGATGTCGCACCCGAGCGTTTGCACGCAGCCATGCGCTACAGCGTGCTTGATGGCGGCAAGCGTGTGCGCCCGTTGCTGGCTTTTGCCGCAGGCGAATTGGCCGGAGCGGATGTCTCCCGGGTAAACTTCGCGGCGGCGGCAGTCGAACTGATCCACGCCTATTCGCTGGTGCATGACGACATGCCATGCATGGATGACGATGTGCTGCGCCGGGGCAAACCGACCTGCCATGTTCAATTCGACGAAGCCACCGCCCTGCTGGTCGGCGATGCATTGCAAAGTCTGGCCTTTCAACTGCTGGCCGAGCATTCGCTGACTGATGACCCTGCACGCCAACTGCAAATGCTCAAGTTGCTCGCTGCAGCCTCCGGTTCGCGCGGTATGGCGGGCGGGCAGGCAATTGACTTGGAGAGCGTTGGCAAACAACTCACCCTGCCGGAACTCGAATTCATGCATATCCACAAGACCGGCGCTCTGATCCGGGCCGCCGTATTGCTTGGCGCTTACTGCAGTGCAGCTTTGGACGATGTAAAACTAAACCGGCTCAATCGTTTCAGCAAATGTGTCGGATTGGCTTTTCAGGTGGTCGACGATGTGCTCGACAGCGAGGCGGACACTGCCACCCTGGGCAAGACCGCAGGCAAGGACGCCGATAATGACAAGCCCACTTATGTCACACTGCTGGGTGTGCAGGCGGCAAAGAAAATGGCGGCAGAATTGCATGTCGAGGCTTTGGATGCACTGGCCGGATTCGGCGAAGAAGCGCGCCGTTTGCGCGAACTCGCAAACTTTATCGTGTTAAGAAAGTATTGATGTATTCCCTCCTGAACACCGTCAACATCCCCGACGACCTGCGCCGTCTGGAGCGCAAGCAACTGCCGCAACTGGCGAATGAATTGCGCCAGTTCCTGATCGAGTCGGTCAGCAAGACCGGTGGCCATCTGTCTTCCAATCTCGGCACGGTAGAGCTGACCGTCGCGTTGCATTACGTGTTTAACACACCGCATGACAAGCTGGTGTGGGACGTGGGGCACCAGACTTACGCCCACAAGATATTGACAGGCCGGCGCGAGGCAATGAAATCGCTGCGTATGGCAGGCGGTATTTCCGGCTTCCCAAAGCGCGGCGAAAGCCCCTACGACGCTTTTGGCACGGGGCATTCCAGCACTTCGATTTCGGCGGCGCTGGGCATGGCTGTCGCAGCAAAACTTGAGGTAAGTGACCGGCGTGCGGTAGCTATCATCGGCGACGGCGCGATGACCGGCGGTATGGCGTTCGAGGCGCTCAATAATGCCGGGGTGATGAATGCCAACCTGCTTGTGGTACTCAACGACAACGACATGTCCATATCGCCGCCAATGGGCGCGCTCAACAATTACCTCGCCAAGCTATTGTCAGGTGGCTTTTACTCCGCAATGCGGCGCGGCAGTGAAAAAGTGTTGAAGGGAATGCCGCCGGTGCTGGAATTTGCAAAACGTGCCGAGGAGCACGTCAAGGGCATGGTTACGCCGAGCACGCTGTTTGAGGAGCTCGGCTTCAATTATATCGGGCCGATAGATGGCCACGACCTGAATGTGCTGGTTACCACGCTGAACAACATCCGCCACCTCGAAGGACCACAGTTTCTGCATGTCGTGACGCAGAAAGGAAAAGGGTATCCGCTTGCCGAAGAAGATAGTGTGCTGTATCACGGCGTCGGCAAGTTTGATCCGGTCAACGGGATCTCACCCAAAGCGGCGGGCAAGCCAACCTATACTAGGATATTTGGCGATTGGTTGTGCGACATGGCTGAGCATGACTCGCGTTTGGTTGGCATCACTCCGGCAATGTGCGAAGGTTCCGGAATGGTCGAATTTGCACAGAAATTTCCAGAGCGTTATTTCGACGTGGGCATTGCCGAGCAGCATGCCCTGACCTTTGCCGCCGGATTGGCCTGTGACGGAATGAAGCCGGTCGTGGCGATCTACTCTACCTTTTTGCAGCGTGCCTACGACCAACTGATCCATGACATCGCCATCCAGAATTTGCCGGTAATGCTGGCGATAGACCGGGGCGGCCTGGTTGGCGCGGACGGCGCGACGCACGCGGGCAGCTTTGACCTAAGTTACCTGCGCTGTATCCCCAACATGACGGTAATGACGCCTGCTGACGAGGATGAATGTCGCCGCATGCTCACTTCTGCATTTCACCTCGATACGCCGAGCGCAGTGCGCTACCCGCGAGGAACCGGACCGGGCGTAACGCCGGACAAGAAATTGCTTGCACTACCCATCGGCAAGGGCGAGATTCGCCGCGAGGGGGGGGGAGTCGCTATTCTGGCTTTCGGCTCCATGCTTGCACCCTCGCTTGAGGCTGCGCATCAACTCAATGCCACCGTCGCCAACATGCGCTTCGTCAAGCCGCTGGACGAAGAGCTGGTGCTGCAATTGGCACGCGAATATCCACTGTTGGTGACCGTAGAGGAAAACACTCTGCAAGGCGGGGCAGGCAGTGCTGTCGCAGAATGTTTGCAGCGGCATGGTGTAATAGTGGCACTGTTGCATCTCGGTTTGCCGGATGCCTTTCTGGAACACGGCGATCCTTCACTGATGCTGGCATCCTGCGGATTGGATGGTACCGGCATTGCTGCTTCCATACGATGCAAATTACCAGAGTAAAAAAGTCTGGTATTGGTTTATAATCATTTTTCGCTCTCCCGCGCTATCGCGCTCCCTCCTTCCTCAAAAGTCAGGAGGAATGGCCGGCCAAGGGACGTATTATAGAAAGGTTAACCATGAACTCTCCCGCACTGTCACCAACAGCAATAGCAGATGTGCAAAACCAGGCCGACACGCGTCATCTGGCAATCAACAAAGTCGGCATCAAAAGCATTCGCCATCCCGTCGTTGTGAAAGACAAGAGCGTCGGCGTCCAGCATACCATCGCCACTTTCAACATGTATGTATACCTGCCCCACGATTTCAAAGGCACGCACATGTCGCGTTTCGTCGAGATACTCAACCAGCACGGGCGCGAAATTTCGGTAGAATCGTTCGAGAGCATCCTGCGCGAGATGGTCGAAAAACTGGAGGCGAAGTCCGGTTACATCGAAATGAATTTCCCCTATTTCGTCAACAAGACCGCGCCAGTGTCCGGGGTGCAGAGCCTGTTGGACTATGATGTCACTTTTGTCGGCGAGATTAACGACGGGGAATACCGCTTCACCATGAAAGTGCAAGTGCCGGTTACCAGTCTGTGTCCCTGCTCCAAGAAAATTTCCGAGCGCGGAGCTCACAACCAGCGCTCGCACGTCACCATCACCGTGCGCACCAATCGCTCGGTCTGGATTGAAGAAGTGCTGCGATATGCCGAAGATCAGGCGTCCTGCGAACTATATGGACTGCTCAAGCGTCCGGATGAGAAATTCGTCACAGAGCGCGCTTACGACAATCCAAAATTCGTGGAAGATATGGTGCGGGATGTCGCGGCGGCATTGAATGGTGATGAGCGCATCGAGGCCTATGTGGTGGAGTCGGAAAATTTCGAGTCGATACATAATCACTCCGCTTATGCTTTGATCGAACGGGACAAAACAATAAATCAGTGAAACTTAAAATGATGATAAATGTGATGTTCAACCGGCGCTACGCGCCACCCCGCATGCCGGGATAGCAGGACTTACTTTTCGCCCTTCGCCGATATGAAACCCGTCGCCATCTTCCGCCACATTGCCACCGAAGGCCCCGGCTACTTTTCCGAATTTCTCGACGAGCGTGGCATCTTATGGCAACTGATCCGCGTGGATGAGGGCGATGCCGTGCCGAAGGATGCCGGCAAATTTTCCGGTCTGGTATTCATGGGCGGGCCGATGAGCGTGAACGATGACTTGCCGTGGATACCACCGCTGCTGGAATTGATACGGGATGCCGTGGCCCGTGACATTCCCGTACTCGGGCACTGCCTCGGCGGGCAACTTGTGTCCAAGGCATTGGGCAGCGTGGTAACGCGAAATCCGACCAGGGAAATAGGGTGGGGTGAAGCAAATGTGTCCGGAAGCAATGAGGCACGGGCATGGTTCGGTGACACCCAGTCATTTGAAGCTTTTCATTGGCACGGCGAAACCTTTAGCCTGCCGCAAGGCGCGGCCCTTCTATTGTCCAGCGCACACTGCGCCACTCAGGCGTATGCATTGGGCAAACATCTTGCATTGCAATGCCACGTTGAAATGACCGAACAGATGATCCGCGAATGGTGCGAGGTTGGCGCCCGGGAACTTGCCGCCAACGCCGGCAACCCGGCTGTGCAATCCGGGGCAGCCATGCTGGACCAGATGGCTGACGAGCTACCGCAACTGCACGCCGTCGCACGGAAGCTTTATCAACGCTGGGTTGCAGGGTTGGTTTCGGATTGATTTTCCGGCTTCTGAAAGTCATGCACACACATTATGAAAGCTGTAGTTGCATGTGTTAAGCTGATATTGACAAAATGCCTGTTGAACCTCAAAAACAATCATGATTTTCTCCACCCTCGCCCAGTCTGACCGCTACGCCGCGCTGCACCCGCTGTTCCCGCGTGCCTTTGAATTCATACGCAACACCAACCTGAGCGCTCTGGCGCCCGGGCGTTATCCCATCCTCGGCGAGGAGCTATTCGTTATCGTGGAAAATGTTAGCGGACGCAACCGTGAAAAAGCGAAGCTGGAATGCCATCGCAAGTACATAGACATTCAGTTAGTGCTGGAGGGCGTGGACGAGATGGGCTGGAAGCCGCTTTCCGATTGCCGCGAGCCGGTGGATGATTACAGCGCGGAGCGGGACATCCGTTTTTTCCGCGATCTCCCGGCAAGCTGGATAGCCACTCCGCCGGGAACGTTCTGTATCTTCTTTCCGGAGGATGCGCATGCGCCGCTGGTCGCTTCTGGAAGCATTCGCAAGGCGATTTTCAAAATCGCGGCGGAACCAATGTTATCTGAAAACGCCTGAGCAATATTAGCTGAAGCTCAAGGCTGCCTTGGCGGAGCAAAAGCAATCTCACCTTGCCATCTGACACGTTTGCCTTTGATTTTGAATGTCAGATATATCGCGGCGTTCTTGAAGCTGTTTTTTGGCTGCGGGGTGCAGTTTCTTCTCGCACAATCAAGCCAGTCATCCCCGGTAAAGTCGGCCTGAAATTGTGAGTTGGGCGGAATGGGGGAAGAGGCTTGTTGTGCCGGCGGGTATTTGGGAAGGTCGTCCTTGTTCGGTAAATGAAGAATCCGGACGGATTCTCCCGTAGTCGTGACATAGGTACTTTCATCCCACAACAAGTTAATTGGGGCCGGCAGGGTATTATTTACCTGCACACGATAAAATACGCCTCCCTGATAACTGACGATGACGGCAATATTCTTGATCGGACTGGATACGGTGACAGTTTGCTGATGCGCTGTATCAGGTAATGTTGCACAGCCAGCCAACAGTGCGCATGCAAGTACGCACAATATTGCGGAATATGATTTGAGCAAGGTTGTTGTACTACTCATCAAATCCCGCATCACCTTCCGCCACGACATCGCCCGGTTTCAAACCCCTGAAACCAAACAGACTGCCATCAAGCAGGTGTGATGGCTTGACGTTTTGCATGGCGGTGAAGATAGTCTGGCTGCGGCCCGGATATTGCAGTTCCCACTGGTTGAGCATTTCCTTGATGTTCTGGCGCTGCAGATTTTCCTGCGAACCGCAAAGGTTGCAGGGGATGATGGGAAATTCCATCCCGCGCGCAAAGCGTGCAATATCTTTTTCGGCGCAATAAGCCAGCGGACGAATCACGACATGGTCGCCTTTGTCGGTGACCAGTTTGGGAGGCATGGCTTTCAATTTCCCCCCAAAAAACATGTTCAGGAACAGCGTCTCAATCATATCGTCACGGTGATGTCCCAGTGCTATCTTGTTTGCGCCCAACTCACCCGCCACCCGGTAAATAATGCCGCGACGCAGGCGCGAGCAAAGCGAACAGGTGGTTTTGCCTTCGGGAATTTTTTGTTTGACGATGGAGTAGGTGTTCTGTGTTTCAATGTGGTATTCCACGCCGATGGATTTCAGATATTCGGGTAATACATGATCGGGAAAGCCCGGCTGTTTCTGATCCAGGTTCATGGCGATCAATTTGAAATTGATCGGCGCACGTTTTTGCAATGCGCGCAGTATTTCAAGCAGGGTGTATGAATCCTTGCCACCGGACATGCACACCATCACGGCATCGCCTTCCTCGATCATGTTGAAGTCGCCGATGGCCTTCCCGACCTGATGCTCCAAGCGCCCGCGCAGGCGGTTGAAGTTGCCGGAGTGGTGTTCGAAATGAATAGGTTGAGTGACTGCGTTCATCAGAGGTTTATGCTTCTGCCGCCATCCACCGCAATAATTTGCCCGGTGATATAAGGAGCATGGTTCATAAGGAATTGTACTGTCTTGGCAATATCGTCCGGTTCTCCCTCACGCTTGAGCAGGGTATGATCCACGATTTCTTTGCGGCGCAGTTCATTGTTCCAGTCAGTGTGTTCCGGCCATACGATGACGCCGGGAGATACTCCGTTAACGCGCACATGAGGCGCCAGTTCCTGCGCCAGCGCGCGCGTTAACCCAAGCAAACCCGCCTTGGCTACGCTGTACAGCAAATGGCCGCGCATCGGGCGGTCGGCATGAATGTCCACGATGTTGATGATAGTGCCATGATTGCGGCGCAACTCCGGTGCCGCCGCCTTTGCCAGAAATAACGGCGCTTTCAGGTTGGTGCCGATCAGGTCATCCCACTGGTGTTCATCAATTTCGTCCAATGGCGTGGCGAAGAAACTGGAGGCATTGCTGACCAGCGCATCCAGCCGTCCAAAATGCCGTATGGTTTCATGTACCAGCCAGGACAGCGCATGCGGATCAAGCAAATCGGCCTTTACCGGAAACACCGAGCCGGGTCGCGGCGCCTGCAACTCGGCCTGTAACTCAAGCGCCTCCTGCCCGGACGAACGATAATGCAGAGCGATGTCCGCTCCCGCCGCGTGCAGCCTGCGGCAAATCGCCGCGCCCACGCGTTTCGCCCCTCCCGTCACCAACACGACTTTGCCTTGCATCGCACTCTCCACTACACTTCCATTCCCTGTGGATTATACCTGACCATGTCTAAATTACTGCCCCAACCCTCGGACGAAGCCGAAGCGCACAGCAACAGACTGTGCGATCACATTCGTCAAGATGTCGCCGCGCAAGGAGGCTGGATTCCGTTTTCGCGTTTCATGGAACTGGCGCTGTATGCGCCGGGACTGGGCTATTACAGCGCGGGCGCACGCAAATTCGGTGCGGACGGTGATTTTGTCACCGCACCTGAAATCTCGCCATTGTTCGGACGCTCACTGGCACGGCAAGTGGCGGAGATCATGGCGCAAAGTGCATTGCACATCCTGGAACTCGGTTCGGGCAGCGGCAAACTTGCCGCCGATGTATTGGACGAACTTGAGCGACTGGACTGCTTGCCGGAGCGCTACGACATACTTGAAGTAAGCGCTGACTTGAGAGAACGCCAGCAGTTACTCTTGCTGGAACGTGTGCCGCACTTGTCCGGACGGGTGCATTGGCTGGATGCGCTGCCTGAAAAAATTTCAGGTGTGGTAATAGCAAATGAAGTGCTGGATGCGTTGCCGGTGCATCTGGTGCGCTGGCGCAGTTGGGAGGGGAGGGGGCAGGTGGAAGTTGAACGCGGTGTGGCGAGCGATGGGACGCATTTCATCTGGCAGGAACAACCGCTTGAAAATCACCCGTTGCTCGAAGCCGCACAGAAGATCAACGTGCCGGACAATTACCTGAGTGAAATTTCCCTTGCCGCACGCGCTCTGATAGTCAGCCTGTGCGAGCGCTTGCAACAGGGTGTGCTGCTATTTATCGACTACGGCTTCGGAGCAGGTGAGTATTATCATTCGCAGCGCAGCCAGGGTACTCTGATGTGCCATTATCGCCACCACTCGCACGACGATCCTTTTTTCCTGCCGGGTTTGCAGGACATTACCGCACATGTGGATTTCACGGCTGTTGCCGAGAGCGCCATGGACAACGGCGCGCAGCTACTCGGTTACACGACTCAGGCGCATTTTTTAATCAACTGCGGCATCACCGATTTTCTGGCTGAAAGCGACCCGGAAAAACTGCGGGACTACCTGCCGTTGTCCACTCAACTGCAAAAGCTCACCAGCCCGGCAGAGATGGGCGATCTGTTCAAGGTGATCGCACTGGGCAATGGCATGGAGCAATCGCTGTGCGGCTTTTCGCGGGGCGACCTGTCGCGCCTTTTGTAATCACATCTGGTCCCCCGCTCCGAGATGTCGCCTATCCACAGTTTTGCACCGGTAAGCAACACCAATGCAAGAGTGCTGATTCTGGGCAGCATGCCCGGCATAAAATCGCTGGAGCAAAACCAGTACTACGCCCATCCGTCGAACGCGTTCTGGAAAATCCTGGGGGAGTTGATCGGTGCAAAACCGGATATCCCCTACGAGAATAGGCTACGCCTGCTGAAATCTTCCCGTATCGCTTTATGGGATGTGCTGGCTTCCTGCGAGCGCAAAACCAGTCTGGATTCCCATATCAGGAAAGAATCCGCGAATGACTTCAAATCTTTCTTTGGGCAGCACCCGCATATCGCGCAGGTATTTTTCAATGGCAGCAAGGCCGAGCAATGCTTCAGAAAGTTTGTTCAGGACAAACAAGCATTGCCGCCACTCAAGTTTCATCGGCTTCCATCGACCAGTCCGGCACATGCCGGAATGCGCTATGAAGATAAATTGCAAGCATGGCGAGCTGTTCTAAGTTTATAAATATTGCAATATTATTCTTTATATTGCTATGCTTACTTTTTTGCATTTTTCGGGAATCGGCTCACATGGAACGCTTTACTATTTCACTGGATGAAAATCTCGCCAGCGAGTTTGATCGGCTGATACGCGAGCGCGGCTATCAGAACCGCTCCGAGGCAGTACGCGACATATTGCGCGGTCAATTGAACACGCTGCATGCGCAAAAGTACCGATCCCCATTTTGCGTGGCCAACCTCTCATACGTATACAACCATCATGAACGCGATTTGGCGGAGCGCCTCACGGTGATACAGCATCAACATCACGATTTGGTGGTGGCCTCAACTCACGTTCATTTAGATCACGACAACTGTCTGGAGACAGTTATGCTGCGCGGGGCAACCAAAGCTGTGCAGGAGTTTAGCGATGCGCTGATCGCCGAACGCGGTGTACGTCACGGTCAACTTAATCTGATACCCGTAGAGAAAGACGCGGGGCATCGGCATACCCATAGTCATCCCAAAACTTAATTTGTATTGACCGGACGAACCTGTCAATGCTATTTTTCGTCCATGAGTAAGAAGAAAAATAAAATCGTATTACTTGCCCTGTTTGGGCTGGTTACGGCTAAATCCATTTTTGCTGCAAGTATTTTGCTGGTTGCAGTTTCTGCATACGCAGACGGTACATCAGCCCTTGATGAAATAGTGGTGACTGCGCATAGAAATGATTTGATCGGGGAAGCGTCAAGTGCAACGGAGGGAGTAATAACCGCAAAGCAATTGGAAAATCGTCCCCTGTTGCGTCCGGCCGAAGTGCTTGAAGAAATTCCCGGACTTATCATTTCCCAGCACAGCGGTGACGGCAAGGCAAACCAATACTATCTGCGCGGCTTTAATCTCGATCACGGAACCGATCTCGCCACTACGGTGATGGGCATGCCGGCCAACATGCCAAGCCATGCTCATGGACAAGGGTACTCAGACCTTCAGTTCCTCATCCCTGAACTTATTGACCGTATTCAATATCGGAAAGGGCCTTATGCGGCTGATGCAGGAGATTTTGCCACTGCCGGTTCAGCATCGATCGATTATTTCCGAAAGCTCGATTCCACTTTTGCTGTAGCCAGTGCTGGTCAGAACGGCTACCGGCGTGGACTGGTTGCCGGTTCACCGCAGATAGGGGGTGGCACACTGCTTTACGCTTTGGAATTAACCGGCAACAATGGTCCTTGGCAACTTCCTGAAAGCCTCGAAAAAGCTAACGGCATGCTGCGTTATGGCGTGGGTGACCGCAATAATGGATGGTCGGTGGCGGCAATGGCTTATGCGGCGCAATGGAACTCAACTGACCAAGTACCGCAACGAGCGATTGAAAGCGGACAAATTTCGCGGTTTGGCAACATTGACCCGACCGATGGCGGGAATACTCACCGCAACAGCCTTTCCGCAGAATGGTCGGAACGCGGGCCTGGCAGATGGATGCGTAGCAACGCCTACTTTATGGACTACAGCATCAACCTTTGGTCAAACTTCACATTCTGCATGAATGATATTGCGCTCTACGGCAATTGCAACCATGGGGACCAGTTTCAGCAGACTGATCAACGCAAAGTTTACGGCCTGAATGCAGCCAACACATGGTATGGCGACTGGGGCGGGAAGGCTACCGATTTCACTTTGGGTTTTCAGTCACGCTTTGACCATATCAACAACGGACTTCTGCTCACGACTGCACGTACCGCATGGGCGACAATCAGGCAAGATCAGGTCAACGAAGGCAATATCAGCTTATATGGAGAAAACCAGACCCAATGGCTTGAAAAGTTCCGCAGCATCGTAGGTTTACGCGAGGATGTCTACAGTTTCGAGGTTGCCAGTAGTCTTGTTCAAAATTCGGGTAAGGTTAATGACCATATAGCAAGCCCCAAGCTTGCGTTGATATTCGGTCCATGGGATCACACCGAATATTATTTCAATGCCGGTTATGGATTTCACAGCAACGATGCGCGCGGTACCACGACCAAAGTTAATCCGGACTTCCGGGATACAACCGGTTATATGCAGCCAGTCAGTCCGGTCACGCCACTGGTGAGGGCAAAGGGTTATGAATTGGGTTTACGCAGTGCAATCATCCCTCATCTGCAAACAAACTTCGCACTCTGGCAACTTGATCTGGCTTCTGAATTGGTATTCGCCGGGGATGCCGGAACCACCTCGCCCAGTTTCCCCAGCCATCGAACAGGTATTGAATGGGCCAATTACTGGGCACCCAGGGAACAGTTAACGGTTGATGCCGATGCTGCGGTTTCCCGTGCCCGCTACACTACAATCGACCCAACAATCGTTTCCGGATATTACATTCCGGGTTCCATCGAAAAAACACTATCAGTTGGGGCGGCCTATGATAGCCATGCTGATTGGTCGGGCGGCCTGCGCTTGCGCTACTTCGGCCCCAGACCGCTGATTGAGAATAACTCCATACGCTCCGCGTCATCAACCCTTGTCAACATGCAAGCGGGATATAAAGTTAACCTGAAAACAAAGCTGACTGTGGATGTACTCAACGTGTTCAACCGGCAAGCAAGCGATATTGATTATTACTACACGACACAACTGCGCAATGAGCCAGCCCCCGTCAATGACATCATCACTCACCCGGCTGAACCGCGTTCAGTGAGATTGACGTTGCGGATTAACTTTTAGGGCATCTATGGTTCAAGCACATATTGGGAGCTACTGCACCTGAATGCTGGCAGAGGGGAAAGTGATTGTTTCAAGACAGACGCAACAAGTCGAAAGGACAGGATATTGGCCGCTAATAATCCCGGTATAAGCCACGGCCTGCTGCTCGCGCTACTGGGGTCTGTATTGTTGCATCTGGCGCTGTTGCTCGGAACATTCATGATGCCACCCCCCTTGGTAGATGCGCTACACCCCTTCGAAGTGCGGCTGGTTTCAACTGCACCTTTGGTCTTACCGGTTACAGCTCACGCAAGTGCCTCTCCCGCGCCTCACGTTCCAGATTTGGTCAAGGAGAGGCTGAACGCCCCAATGACGCCAACCAGCCCCATTGCAATTGAAGCGACAGCAGCCAGCCTACCAACTCCCACTGCGTTACCGAACAAACCGTCCGTTGTGACTACGCAGCCAGGTACGTTCAGCGCCGATGCCGATTCGCGCGACCCAACTTATTACCCAATCGAGCAGTTGGACGAACCACCGCGCTTGGTGAGTGACATTCAGCAAGTTTATCCGGCGCGGGCACGCAAAGCGGGAATCGAAGGCTTCGTTACCCTGTCCCTGCTCATCAACGAACGCGGCGAAGTGGATGAAATACATGTGATGAAATCACAACCGGTCGATTTTTTTGAAGAATCAGCCATGACCATGCTACGCGGGCAACACTTCACTCCCGCCATCAAACATAGCCGGGCAGTGAAAAGCCGCTGGCAAAAGACGGTGCGTTTTAAATTGCAGGACTGACTCATTGCAGTTATAGCAGCCGGAAATCTCAATACCGGAAAGCGGTCAACCATTGCCAGGTCAACTTCGCCACTATCTGCAGAAATAAGGCGGTAATTGCCCACCGAGATTGTCTGCAAACAACTCCCGCATAATGACATCGTCGCCAGCTACCAGAATAAGCGCTTGGCCGGCCATATTACCCTCCTGATTACGAAGCAACAGAACGCCCAGTGGGGAGAATATCGGAGAGCCTTACATCTCAATGTTCGTTAGCACACAGAACATATGGCGAAAATGGAGGAAACTGCCTCTGTGTTTCTTGTCAACGTTCCTGTTCAAACATTGACCGTCGCAGTGTGCCATACAAAGCAAAGGTATATGCAAGTTAGCTTAAGCGTAGGCTGATTAATTGAAGTCTTGCAGACGAAGAGAAAGCGGAACGCCTTCATGGTCACAACAAAAACTATTCTCATCGTAGACGACGAGCCGGTTAACTTGTCAGTATTGACGCAACTGTTACGGCCGGAATTTCAAGTACGCGCTGCCAATTCAGGCGAAAATGCCCTTCGTGCGGCATCGAAAGAACCCTTTCCGGATCTGGTGTTGCTGGACGTGATGATGCCGGGGATGCACGGCTACGAAGTTCTTTCCCGGCTCCGCGATAATCCCGCTACGGCCGACATTCCCGTAATCTTCCTGACCGCACTGTCGGACGATAGCGACGAGGAACGCGGCTTGAAGCTTGGAGCCTCAGACTATGTCACCAAGCCGATCAAGCCCGTTGTGTTGCTGGCACGGGTACGCATGCAAATTGAAGTCAAGCAGGCGCGCGATTTGCTCAAGAACCAGAATGCGTTTCTGGAAGCAGAGGTGGCACGGCGCATGGCCGAAAATGATCTGAGTCAATACATAAGCATTCGGGCGCTTGCCCATCTGGCCGAAATACGCGACCCCGAAACCGGGAATCATATTCTCCGCACCCAGAACTATGTCCATCTCCTTGCATTGCGCTTAAGACAGCACCCGCTCTTTTCCGGGTTCCTCACCCAAAGCAATATTGACCTGCTGACTAAATCGGCCCCGTTGCACGACATCGGCAAGGTGGGGATTCCAGACAGCATTCTGCTCAAACCCGGCCCGCTCACGCCAGCCGAGTGGAAAATCATGCAGACTCATGCCAAGTTCGGTTCCGATGCCATCGAAAAGGCCGAGGCCGATACAGAGAAGCCGATCTCCTTTCTCATCCTGGCCAAGGAGATTGCGCACTGGCACCACGAAAAATGGGACGGTAGCGGTTATCCGGACGGTCTTGCCGGAGAGTCAATTCCAATCTCGGCAAGGCTCATGGCTTTAGCAGATGTTTTCGACGCGCTGATTTCAGTGCGCGTGTACAAGCCCGCCATGCCATGTCCCCAGGCTCGCGACATCATCATCAGCGGGCGTGGCAAACACTTTGACCCCGACGTGGTCGATGTATTCATTGCCGGGTACGCTGATTTCGTTGAGATCTCGGAGTGTCACGGCGACGCTTAGGTGCTATTTATCGTTCCCACGCGGAGCGTGGGAACGATAAACGATATGTATACATTTCCAGAGGTCAATCAAATGAAATCATCACTTCCTTCAATTGCAAAAAACTCAAACAAAGCCCCGACCGGGATTGCCGGTTTCGATGAAATCACCGGCGGTGGTTTGCCGCGCGAGCGTACGACGCTGCTGGTGGGTGGGCCCGGTTCAGGCAAGACCGTACTTGCACTGCAATTCATGGCACATGGTGCGCAAAATTGCGATGAGCCGGGCATCTTTGTCGCCTTTGAGGAAACCTCCGGGCGCATCGTGCAAAACGCCGAAAGCTTCGGTTGGAACCTCGCGGACTTACAAAAAAAGAAGATATTCTTCATGGACGCGCAACCCATGCCTGACATGGTTCAGTCGGGGGATTTCGATCTTGGCGGAATGCTGGCGGCACTGGAAGCGCAAATCAATGAAATGGGAGCCCGGCGCATCGTGTTCGACGCCCTGGATATTGTCCTGGCACTGTTGCCTGATCCGGCGGCAAGAAGGCGTGAGATATACCGGCTGCATGATTGGCTGCTGGAGCGCGAATTGACCGGCATCATCACCCTGAAGTCCGGCATGGATGAAAGCCATTCGATGAGTGAACAGTCGTTTGGCTTCATGCAATTCATGGTCGACTGCGCCGTGATTCTCAATCATAGCGCTGAGCGTGGGGTGTCTCAGCGCGGCTTGCGCGTACTGAAGTATCGGGGTTCAGGTTTCGATGAAAATGAAGCGCCGTTCCTGATTGGCAAGAAAGGTTTTGAGGTCATCGTGGCGCGCACTTTGGATCGTGTGGACACCGAGGTGACAAGCGAGCGCATTTCAAGCGGTGTGGAACGGCTCGATACCATGCTGAACGGCGGATATTATCGGGGTGCCAGCATATTGATTACCGGCTTCTCCGGCACTGCCAAGACCACCCTCAGCGGAACCTTCGCAGAAGCAGCCTGCCAGCGCGATGAGCACACCATGTTCGTCAGTTTCGATTCGGATGGAAGCGAGGTGGTGCGCAACCTGGCATCGGTTGGAATCCAGTTGGATCGTTATGTAAAAAAAGGGATTCTGCGCATGGTTTCGGCTCGCGCCATTACCGGCAGTGCAGAAACCTATCTGGCACGCATCAAAATGCTGGCAAAGGAACACGGTGCCCGTTGTCTGATCATTGATCCGATATCCACCTGGTCCAAGTCCGGCAATGATTTGAGTGCACACAGCGTGGCGGAACGCTTGATTGACTGGTCAAAGGCTGAAGGCATCACGCTGGTTTGTACCCGCTTGCTTGATGAAATGTCCAGTCTGGCTGAAGGAAGTTCACCGCTGCAAATATCCACGCTGGTGGATACCTGGATACACCTCAACTACCTGGTACAGGCCGGAGAACGCAACCGGGGCTTGTCCATCATCAAATCACGCGGTACAGCGCACTCAAATCAAGTGCGTGAATTGATCCTGAGCGATACGGGCGTAAACCTTGCGGACACCTATACAGCCGGCGGCGAGGTCTTGATGGGAACCTTGCGCTGGGAAAAAGAACGGGCCGAGCGTTCCCTGCATGAAGCCAATGATGCAGCCGTGAAACTCAAACGCGTCAAGCTTGACGCCGAGGAAGCCGAACTCGAAGTGCGGGTGAAGTCGCTTAATGTGGAACTATTGGCGAAACAAATCGAGCGGGATTTATTGGTGAGCAGCACAGCGAATCACGAGGGCGAATTGTCGCGGGGGCGCACACGCATGAGCGAGTTGCGCGGCGCCGATGCGTCCAAGGCGGAGGTCAAATTACCATGACCAGCCCCGTCATTTTCAAGTTTCGCCTGTTCATTGCCGGCGAGGCGATGAACTCCACCCAGGCCATCGCCAATCTCACTGCACTGTGCAGAATACATCTTCTGAATCGGCATGAGATTGAAGTGGTGGATGTGTTTCTGGAGCCCAAGCGGGCGCTGGCAGATCGAGTCTTCATGACGCCCACTCTGCTTAAACTGGGGCCATTACCCAAACGAAGAATCGTCGGAACACTAAGCCAGACAAAGCTTGTGTTGCAAGCTTTGGGACTTTCAGACTTACCCAAATGAACCTAAAAAACGGCTTTTTTGAATTTCGAGTGGCTTATGCAGCATGTGCGTTGAACTTATTAAAATCGAGCTTGCCAGCAATGAGGAATATCACCGTTCTCATGGTATTGAAATTGGTGT
>CAIQPV010000390.1 GCA_903873725.1 uncultured Nitrosomonadales bacterium | reverse complement strand
GTCGGCCTGGTCTGGGCTGGCAATCCGCGCGAGAATTTACCCAACGCCCATTTGATCGACAAGAAACGCAGCATGTCTTTAGAGGCGCTGCGCCCCTTGTTCGCCCTGCCCAATATTCATTTTTACAGCCTGCAAATGGGCGCGGGCGTCGAACAAATCAAAGCGTGTGGACTGCAAGACCGCCTGATCAATCTGATGGGGGAGGTCAAGGATTTCGAAGATACCGGCGCGATTGTCGAACATCTGGATCTGGTGATTTCGGTCGATACCTCGGTCGTGCATCTGGTCGGCGGGATGGGTCAGCCTGTCTGGGTTCTGTCCCGCTTTGACGCTTGCTGGCGTTGGTTAGAAAATAGACCGGAAAATCCGTGGTATCCGACGGCACGCGTTTTCGGTCAACCCAAACCGGGTGATTGGGAAAGCGTTGTCGAGCAGGTTGCCGTCGAGTTGCGAAAACAGGCTGAAGTTTAATTAAGCTGTTTCTGTGCGATGCGGATTTGACGCGCGCGGGTCAGGATTCCATTTTCAAGAGACGCTGCGGTGGAGGCAGCAACAGGCGCATCCTGCCATTGTCCCCGTGCATCCTTGGTCTGACGAAAAACGGAAACCTTGATACCATTCGCGGTCAATTCGCGATCACGGATAAAGACGTTCAGCTTGGTGCGTTCATTGGGCGTTTCAGGCGCGGAATACCAATCGGTTAAAATCACGCCGCCAAAAGGATCCGCGGAGGCGATCGGCATAAACGAAACCGTGTCCAGCGAGGCGCGCCACAAAAAGGCGTTCACGCCGATGCCAGTATTTTCGGTTGCTTTTTTCTCATCGCTGCCGCCCAGCAGACTCCAACCGCCTTTATCGCTTAACAAGCTGCCATTTTTGTACAGATCATCATGCGCTTTGTCGCTGTAGGTCGGATCGGTCTTGACGTCGCTGCAGGCAGACAAGACCAGAAGCCCTAAGGTGGCGATCAAAAGCGGCGAGAAAATTTTCATGACAGTCCAAGACTAAAGGGGGGGGGGTGATTCGTAACTTCCATATAAAGCGGCACAAGAAGAGATTGCAAGAGCTATTCCCCTTCCCGCTTAGGCACACCGCGACGGAAATTCGGTTGAATTATATTGAACCTCTTGCCTAAGCTTCTCAAGGAACAGAAGGCATAATGAAGAACCCTAGTCTAAAGACGAGGGGCTAGATACCCGCCTAAAGGCGAAGCTTTATACCAGACCCGTGGAAAATTAATATGTTTTTAGCAATTATCGTTTAAAGTCTGATCTTATATTAACAATTAGGAGGTTGCTGTGCGTCATAGTTTTGTTGCACTTAAATCAACCAAGCAAAAGCACTTGTCTGTCTTGCTTGCGGTGTTTATGCTTTCTGCTACGTATAGTCCGGTATTTGCGCAGGCGGGTGCTCCCGTTTGCCCTCAGGGAAGTGTCGCTATTATAGGTGCAGGCAATAATACCCTTAGTTGTACGCCCTTGGTTAAGGTGGACTCGCGCGGTTGGGTAGGATTTGGTGTCGATCCACTTTACAATCTTGACGTTTTGCAATCACCAGGTCTCGCATTTGAACCAACGGGCGGTACTGGTCTGGCTGTTCGCAGCTATTCCGAGGATGTAGCTGCGCGTAGCACTTTACTGCGTGCGAGAGGTAGCGTCAGCCAACCAAAAGCTGTTAAATCGGGTGATTCCTTAGGCAATTTTCGTACTGATGCTTTCGATGGTCAGGAATTTGTTGTGGCGGGTCGCGTGCGTATGATTGCCGCCGAAGACTGGACTCCCACGCAACATGCTGCGTATTTGGCATTTGGCACAACTCCAGAAAATGGCAAAGTACCTGTCGATTATGTTTTCATTTTACCGAATGGACAAGTTGGCATCGGTACAACCGAACCACAGGCCACGCTTGATGTCGCAGGTTCACTCAATGCTACACAGGTCAGTGTAGG
>CAIQPV010000389.1 GCA_903873725.1 uncultured Nitrosomonadales bacterium | reverse complement strand
ATTATTCGACGCATACTGGGTTGCTTGCCTAGCCTGTTACTCATGAGTTCGGGTCTTGATGATGCCGCAGGTTGGAATACATCATTGGAAACAGCGCGTCATCCAATGCGTCGAGGTCAAACGGCTTTTGTAGGCAAACAATGCCTGCGGATGCGCTACCAAATTGCGCTCGCTCATTGTCACGCATTGCGGTGATTACGACCAGCGGCAGACGGGGAAACCGGTTGCGAAGTGCTTTCGCCAATTCGAAGCCTGACATGCCAGGCAGGTTTAGGTCAATTACAGCTGCTACCAATTCAGCGCAAATTGACCGGTCTCCCCCGGATGCCACCATTGCAACTGAATTCTTCTGTGTAATCGCCTGCAGCAGACTCTCACTGCAACTGTGAAGCGAAGTCTGCAAACCGCCCAATTCAAACCAGGTTTTCAGGGCACTGGAAATCTGTTCGTCATCATCAACGATAGCTACCACGCCCGGCAAATAAACGGACTGCAAAAAATTTGCTGTTATGGGTTTTTCGTTCATCGATTTGGTTTCCGGAATCCACTTTTGATTATGCAACGGCTGGTTCGTTCTGAAAATCGCTTTCCTTATCGCGAAGTTCTCGCGCGATGGTGACGAAATGTGCCTCCTCACGCAAAAACGCGGCAACGATCAACGGGTCCAGCTTGACACCATCGAGGCTCAAAATCTCGTCTCTCGCCTCCTCATGTGTCCAAGCGTGCTTGTAGACTCGCGCTGTTGTGAGGGCATCGTAAACATCTGCCAGTGCCATCAGGCGCGCGCTCAACGGAATTGATTGTCCGCTCAGGCCGCGAGGATATCCGCTGCCGTCCCAACTCTCGTGATGAGACCCCGCCATTTTTGCGGCTACTACAAACACTGAATCATCGACTTTATTTGAGCCCGCCATCGCAAGCAATATCGACTCACCCAGCATGCAGTGGGTTTGCATGATTCGCCACTCATCCACAGTAAGTTGTCCGGGCTTCAACAGAATATTGTCGGGAATGCCGACCTTACCCAGATCATGCATGGGTGTTGCTTTGACAAGCAGGTCGACTTGTTCCTCTGACAAGTGTTCAGCATATTGTCCTGACTTAACAAGGGAATGCGCCAGTGACTTTACGTAAAGTTGAGTGCGTCTTGTGTGAAGACCTGTCTCATTGTCTCGAACAGCCGAGAGTTCGGTTAGCGCAAGGATAACTTGACAGCGTGCACGTTGCAGCGTGTGCTCACTTAAGGTCTGGTACTCATCGAGCACTACCTTGAGCTGCCGGTTGACTTCCTCGCATTTGGTGACGTCAGTGTAGGTGCGCAGTACGTCTCCCGATGGCATGCGGTGTATATCAACTTCAATGTATTGACCACTCCGGTTCCGGCACAGGTAGCGTTGGGATTTTCTATCATTCACGTCCCACACCTGGCCGTCTACATATTCCTGTGCAGGCCCCTCAGCTATGGAAAGCCCTGACCCAAGTTCACCCTGATCGCTTTGAAATTTAATGAGTTCAGTCAACGGTGGCTGCTTCAGTATCAGTGACTTTGGAATATTTAGTAGCTCGCATGCCTTGTCATTGACCATGATGCAGCGACCGTCGTCCCCGATTACGCTGATTCCTTGTGACATCATTTGCATGGTCGCATGCAACGTGGCGCTAGTTTGACTTAAACGCTGTGTGAGTTGCTGGAAATGCTTAAAAAAAATGCTTAATAAAGTAACACTGACTAAGCTAGAAAGCGCCGAACGAACCAGCACAGAAGTTTCAATCTCAGCATTTATCGACATAAGTGTGATCGATAGTACAACCGCCAGCAACGAGTTCACTTGCGCTAACTTCAAAGGCAAGCGAACGAAAATT
>CAIQPV010000388.1 GCA_903873725.1 uncultured Nitrosomonadales bacterium | reverse complement strand
TTGATGCCGCAAACACAGATCGGCGAGCCACCCGGATTCGGGGTGTCCTCCTGCCCGAGCGAGAGGGGCAGCGTCAGCGCGCCCGAACCGAAATTGATCGGGAAAACACAACTCCAGCAAATGTCGGTAATCGGATTGGGGAAACGCCCCTGACAATCGAGAGAGGCCAGCGCATTCTGCCCGCATACCAGCAACCCGAAAATGCAGAGCAAGAATTTAGTAAAGTAGTTCATCGATGCGCAGCCTCTTCCCTTCCTGCCTGACGATGGCGGGCACCTGAGTGATGGCGAAACGCCGGGCCAGCTTGCCGCCCTGATCGAAATAAACGGGCATCTTCCATTTGCGCATCAGCTCCAGCGGCGCACCGGCTACCAGCACCAGCTTGACCGGCCTGTCTGAGGCGGCGGTAATTTTCTTGCTGAATGCCAACTGTTTTGCATCGCGCGCATCCACGAACAGCAAGTATTTATTCCAGCCGATGTAATCGAGCGGATTGACGCGTGTGCCACGCGGATAAAGGATCTTGCCAGTTGCGTCAGCAATATCCTTGTCCGTGACAATGGAGGGATCGTAGTAGTGCGTATTGGCTGTTTCTGTGGTTTGAATGCCCGGTATCGGCTCAGGATGTTCGATGCCCGACATCACGCGGTTTTTGTATTCGGTCTGCCGCTTCGCCAGTTCACCGGTTTTCTCCATGTGGCGCAACTTATCCTTGATGACCTCAATTAGGTCGCGCTCGGCAATGTCATACGTATTGCCGATGACGCCGAGGTCTTCTGCATGAGCCAACCCAACCTGAGTGGCGATCAACACAGCATAAAGCGCAGCAAGGTAGGGATGGTTGCGCATCTCAAATTTCGTTTTGCGAGCCTAAACCTATCGAACGCCATACCAGCTCAATCGGCTCATCGATGCCGTGCATGCTTGCCAGTCCCGGCGCAATATCGGCCACGGCTTGACGGGCATCCGCAAACGATTCGCCTTCTGCGGCCAACCATGGGATGTCGGGAGATAGCGCGAACCATTGTCCGTGCAGATCATGTCCAATGAAGATGTTGATCTGTTTTGTGTTCATGTTTTCAATTCCGGGATGTCGGAAAGCGCGATGCCCCGCATGAGATGCGCTGCTGCCAGGCCCCCCACTTTCTGCTGCACCAGCAAATTGATGTCGCGCCTGGTCAGTTCTTTGCCGCCCCTCTTGGCCGCTTGCAACAATTCATTCAGCCTGTCCATTTGGCTTGGCGGATCAACTGGCGGTGGCGATTTGTCTTTAACTGCGGCATCACGAGTCGCGCCAGACTTTGGCGCAGGACGCTTTCTGGGCTTAATGGGTGGTTTGACGATACTCTGTTGCTCAGACACAACAGGTTGGCGAACCGCCTTGGTCTCATGCTGCGGCTCGACTGCGGAATCCGTACTGATAGGGGCGCATTGAGGCGCGGTTGTTGCGCGCTGCGGAAAAAGATGGCTGATCGACCGGGTAAGCCGGATGGCCTTGGCTATACCGCTGGCGAACTCGGCTTCACCCACTTTGGCAACCTCACTGTCCGCTACCATCCAGCCGCGCTCGGTAAGGCCGTCCAGTATCTGTTTGGGGGTGAATCCATAACCGGCAAAGGCTTGTGGCCATTTGAGACGCAGGCAGCCGTCTTCGGGACGCACAGCAAGTTCGTTCAATGCTTTTTTGCCGGTTCGGAAATCCTCGATCAGCACCTTGAGCATTTCACCCGCGCTGCCGGTGAGATGTTCGGCGGTGACAGGAGTTTCTGGCCCAAGCGTTGCTGGCTCATCTGTGCTGGAGACGTGCTGTAGAGGTGCTGGGTTTTCTGTTCCGGTGCTGGCCGCTGGCGCAGACGTGCTGGAGAGGTGCTGGGGGCGCTCTGGGTTTTCTGCGTCAACATGGGTTTCGCTGCTGTTGATAACGCGGCCAGCAACAGGCGCAATCGGCATCGTGCTGATGAGCGCCTGATCGCGCAGTCGTATGGATTTCAGTTTCAGTGTGGGTATTTTTTCAGTGAGTACGTCTGGCGCGATGTAGAAATAAGGATCACCATCGCCTTCGCGCATACAGGCAATCCCTCTCTCGACCATCATGTCGAGGATGCCATCCGGAGTTTTGGGTAAGCCGGGAATATCTTCGTCGTTCGTGCGCCGGGCAATCTCTTCGCCCGCCATCGGCCAAACAAGGTAGGTAATGCCGTCGATATTCCATACTCTGGCCGAGGGTTCGTTGATGCGCCACACTCCCTCACGCACCAGACGACGCATGATGTCGGTCAGATACCGCTCGACCGGCACGCCGATCTCGTAGCCTGCCATCGCCACGCCCATGGTCTTCAGGTCACGCTCGACGCTTAACTGGTCGGCTCTAACCACATAGTCATGTATCTGGTTGGTTTGACCGGGGTTGCTGTTGAGCGATTCCGTCAGCCAGATCACCACATCCGTGCTGCCATCGCTGATCCAGTCGAACGATTCTTTGGCGATCACCGCATCAATCAAGGTGCTGGACACATTGGTGTGATGTCTTCCTCTCCCCTCTTGCCAGTGCAAAAAATAATTCTCGATGTGATGCGACAGCGCCCAGTCATAAACCCCTTGGTGATAAGGTCGCCACCTTTGTGCATTCGCGCGGTCGGTGACAGTCAAGTCGGTCACCACCTTGCCGAGGTCGTGG
>CAIQPV010000387.1 GCA_903873725.1 uncultured Nitrosomonadales bacterium | reverse complement strand
CACAGGATGATCCAGATAGCGTCCGGCATGGTTTCCGCAGAAGATATATTGGAGCGTATCTATACGCTTACCCAGACTAAACCCGGCGAATCGTTTTAGGGAAAAAATGATGTTCAAAATGACGTTAATTTCGACACTTATGACCGGTCTAATGGGTAGCTCGATCACAATGGCTGACACTCAGTCAGAAATGCAGTCCTGGTACAACAGCATGGGTAGTATGGCCAATATCTCAGGCTCACAAGTCGTGCATGGACAAACATCGACGACCTACACGGGAGGCAGCGCATTTATACGCTCACCGGTTAAAAATCTGAATCCAATATCAATACAAGCGCCCTCAATTACTGGGGGTTGCGGAGGAATTGATCTTTTCGCAGGTGCCTTCTCGTTCGCCAACTCGGCCCAACTACAGGCGATGATTAAAAACATAGGAACCAATGCCATTAATTATGGATTCATGCTCGCAATTGAAACTGCGTCGCCACAAATGGCTGCTCAACTGAAATGGTTGCAAGATCAAATAGCCAAGGTTAACGCCATGAGTTTAAATTCGTGCAAAGCGGCGGAGGGCATTGTGAATGCCGTTACTCCACAATCAGTTCTCGATGGGGCGCATTCGGCAGGCATGCAAGGGACCGGGACAACGGTTTCGAGTCTTTGGCCTGATAGCCTGGGTGCGCTTCAATCTTGGAACTCCTATGACGCCCAGCAAAAAGCAGCCGCTCTGAAAACGGTATCTGCAACCGATCCCAATCTGGCCGCATCATTAAATCCGGGCAATATTGTGTTCAATGCGCTGCAAAAAGCGAATGCCCCAACCGATATGTATCCGCTTATGATGGGTTTAACCGGTGCCGTTATAATGAATCCGCCTGGAAGCACCAATAATTCTACCGGCACAACGTCTACCGCAACTTACGTTACCGATACTTCAATAAAGTTCGAAGATTTTATTGGAGACCCCGGTGTACAAACTACCTCTATTACGGGGTTGTCTTGTGATGACATGACTGTATGTTTAAATCCTAGTGCATCATCAATGAACGTGGAGTCGCTTTCTTATGATATCAATCAGGTGATCACCAAGGGTGTAACTCAAATAACAAATCGTTCAGCTCAAAACTTTACAGCAAGCGACAACACATTATTCACAAATACCACGATCCCGTTATATAAAGTGGCGCGTATTGCGTATATGAACGGTAACACTACTCTGGCAAGTAATTACGCTCAGCTAATTGCAATCGACCTGGCTAGCCAATGGATGACCTCTGTTCTGCGACAGGTTAATCAAGCACTAAAAAATACCAATAAAACGACGTTAGCGCCAAGTGTTACCACATCCATAAAGCAATTAACCGATCAAATCGACAAAGAACTTTCACTTGCTGCCATAAGCAAACAAACGGCATATCACAAATTAACAACCGAGATGGCGGCGACAGATAACCTGAAAAAGATCAACGACGAAATGATGAATGCATTTAAGCCATCAATTCAAAACTCTGTGATCAGATTCTCACAAAGATAATTGGCTTCACCCGACCCACCCGTTCAACTCAATGATTAATTACACAATATACAGCTATTGGAATATCACCGAATTAGCGGGTGTATTCAATGCTGTTTCAGCACTTGTATACAGCGACAACTATAGTGGTGCGCTTAAATTCATAGCCCTCGTTGGCGTGCTTTCACTCTCTATGACCGTGCTTGCCGGAAAAGGGAAAATGGAGGAGTTCTGGCAATGGACACTTATGGTTGCACTATTGAACGGACTTTTGCTTGCGCCACGGGCGACCGTGCAACTGGTCGATCAAACAGGCACCAACCCAACTGTTGTTGTCGCAAACGTGCCGATAGGCTTGGCTGCGGTGGCTGGTAGCGTGAGTACAATCGGTTATTGGCTGACCACCTCCTATGAAACGGTTTTTGCGCTACCTAACAGCCTAAACTTTGAAGTGGGCGGCATGATGTTCGGGCAAAAGGTGCAGCAAGAAATGAACAACCTAAAACCCGCAACGATCGCTTGGACAAACGATTTTAATACTTTCTATACGGAATGTTTGGCGCCAGATATTTTAAATAACACGTTGACGTTGGATCAGATCAACGCCTCAAACAATATTTGGTCTTTGCTGGGAGCTACGAACCCGGGGCTATATGTCACACTCTCCACGGTAGGCACCGTGACTTGCCCCGCTGCCTACACCGATTTAACCACACGATTGACTACATCGGAAGTTCCGGCATCCCTGCAAAATTACGCTACGACAGCTTTGCCTCAAACATCGTCCTCCGCTCTTGCCGTAACTCAAGTGGGTCAGGTTATGGTGGATTCATCAAGTTATTTTAACGGTATCGCCACATCCGCTAATGCGGCGGTACAACAAGCCATAGTCTCAAATTCTATCATCGACGCACACTGTAATATGTTGTCGCAAACAACGAATACCGCACTTGCCAATGAGTGCATGACGCAATCAGAAGGGTTTCGCCAGACAAATACTGCCTACATGGCCATGGCAAATATTTCACAAAGCTCCATGCCGAAGCTGCATAACGCGATTGAGTTAATTCAATACGCTATTTTCCCGATCATCCTGATATTTATAATTGTGGCAGGACATCACGGCATGACGGTGTTGAAAACCTACGTGTTGAGTTTGGTGTGGATTCAACTTTGGCCGCCCTTGTATGCGGTGGTCAATTACATGATGAATGTCCATGCGACCTACTGGGCAAACGCCACGCAAGGCAACGCTATGGCGATGCAGATGCAGCAATGGATATCACAGACCAGCGTATCGGATCAGGCGATTGCAGGGATGCTTACTATTGCCATACCCGGCATAGCGGCCGCTCTTGTAAAGGGCGGTGACGTGGGTATGCAGGCCGTTGGTAATTTGGCGAGCCCCCCGGCTTCGGTCGAAAAAATGGCCGCCCAAATGTCAATGGGAAATCATAACAGCGGCCAGATGAACGAGGCACCGAGTGTGACAACAGGTGGCCCGACACAAACGAATGTAAACCAAGACGGCACTAAATCACTAACATTTGGGGATAGGAGCAAATCCTTTGACGTTGGTGCGGCTGCGATAAATTCGGTCGCCAAGATTGAAAGCGGTTCTTCATACGGAAGTAAACTTGAGACATCATCCGCTGATGCAGTGACAAGTTCAAATACTAACAGCCAACAATCAACGGCTGCGATGCAGAGCGTTCTAGGTAACATCCAAACCCTCGCACAGACCAGCGGAAAAGGTGATGTCGCCGCTACTGCCGACAATAAAACTCACATGGCGACTATAACAAAGGCCAATCAAACCATAGACTCTAGCGTGAAATCTTTGATGGATAAAACTGGAGTTACTCAAGGAGAGGCGACAGAAATTGTTGCCGCCGCGACAGCCGGTACGCCAGGAGCCGGGTTGCTTGGCTCAAGCGCGAGCGTGACGCTCAGTGGCAAAGAAACTGCATCGAGGCAAAAGATTGCTGAAGAGGCCAACTCTATTGTTAAGACCAATAATCTTTCCACATTGGTTGCTGACGCCAGTAACGCATCACACGCTCTTTCCTTTACAAGCCAAAGAAGCGCAGGCGCGGAAGCAGCGAAACAAGTGCAAGCGGGATTAACGTCTTCACAAAACTTCCAGAATACGGCCAAGAGCGATTTGGCCAGATCAGAAGAGCTTTCGCACAAAGCGGCTATTGCTCGTTCGCTTGATGTTGGCTCTAAAGAAGATGTGACGAAGCAGGTGTTTGATAGGGTTATTGATCAAGCTGCCCATAAAGGGATTACGATTGGTGGGCATACTTACAAAAATGATTTGACGTATGAAAAAATAAATTCCGAGTTAATGGGTGGGAGTCAGGAGATGAGGTCGACACTCGATAAAGCGGCTGAAAATATGTACTCAGAGAAGATTAATGGAATGGTGAATGGCAAGGAGCCTCATGCAGAAGGCAGGGCGATGTTGACGGCAGATCAGGTTAAGCAAGATCATGTTGACAACAATTCAGCGCAGCCCGGATCGTCCGCTGTTGACTCACATCATGTAGCTGCAATAAAAACAGAAGGGGCGGCGGAAAAGCAAGCGGGTGTTAAAGTAGGAAATTCGCCAAAGAATACCGTTGGCGCAGGCGTTTCAATGGCTCTTGCAGATACTGGTAAACAAACTGCTGGAACACCGGCAGTGGAAACTCCAGCAGCTCAGAATGCCGATGCCGCAGCGTTGACCGGGCAGGTTAAGAAAGCGGAAGATGTAAGCTTACCTGCGGCTGTTCTTGAGAATGCAGGTCATGCGGTGATGGGTGATTCTGCGGCATACTTGGCGGATAAGGTAATCCCAGGACAAGCATCAGGCACGTTTTTTAATGATGGCGCACAAAACTTTAATAATAGCTTCCCTGGCAGATCGGATGGAGAAAAGACCGGGATTGCGATTGTGGAAACCGTAGTGGATGTGGCTGTGATGGTAGGAAGCGGCGGCTTAGGTGGAAAATTGGCAGAAATAACTGCGGAGAAAGGTGCCGCTGCATTGGCGGAAGATGCTGCTGCAACTGCCGCAACAAAGGTTGGTACTGATGCGGCTCTTGATACAGCAAAACAAGGAGTGGCCAGTGGCGAGGTTAATTTAGTGGCAAGGCAAGCGGAAAAAGACGCGGCACAGTCGAAGCTTGATACTTCCAATGCGGGAAGATGGCCGCAAAGCAACACTGCTGCCCAGCAACAATTAAATCAAGATCGCCAAGCTTTGACCACAGCCAAATCCAATGTTGCTGATGCGGAACGAGGCTTGGTAGACGCGAAACAAACGATGAAGCCAGTTCAGAAAGTCGCGACAGGCGCATCTGATGCGGCCTCTGATAGCAAGATTTTGGCTGATAAGGCAAGAAGGGGAGTTGCTGACCAGAAAATCTCAGGTCAAGTATTTGGGGCTGAGGCAGGCAATGAGGTGGATCAAGTTGCGAATAATGCCATTAACGATAACAGGCGGAACCAAACAAATAGCTCAGTCGCGCCCGCGCAGCAGGCCGAAGCACCCAAGGCTGAACCAGCGCCAGCACATCAACCTAACGATCTAACCGACTCGCCAGGTAAATCTAATTTGGGGAACTTATTTACAGGTGGAAAAGCGTATGTCCCGCCGAATCAGCGAACAGAAAAGGGCGAAGGTTCTAAAAATGGGGATATCCCACCGCCTAGATCATAAGCCACATCCACCTAACCGAAAAAGCCGGTATAGGCGGATTTCGTGGTTTACGGCTAGTCATTAATGCTAACCCCGTAAGGGTTTCCATGAATGTCTAATCTTCCAACCATCCGTGAACCATCTACGTTAAAGCGCCTGACGAGGCATGTATCGTCAACTGCCTCGCCAGATGATGTATTTGTGGCCTGTGGATAATGTCCATAGACCCTACCCGATTTACTTAATCGTGCGACAGGTTTTTCATTGCAATAGCGAAATACATCTATAGAAAAAGACAAAAACGATACCGAGGCAATCACTGCAACAACTAAACTCGCATCATCATTACTGAATTCATTTTTATTGTAATAAATGTATATACCTACAAAGATTGTCCATATCGCAGTCAAAATTAATGCTCGTTCAATCGAGCGTGAGATTTTTTCTTTCGTTTCTTTTTTCATGATAACTCCCTAGCCGCTAGTTAATGCTGCGTATTCCTTGTGGTTTATTATACTCAAAAGCACAAATAATACAATCATTGAAAGATGCAAATACCGACTTAATAT
>CAIQPV010000386.1 GCA_903873725.1 uncultured Nitrosomonadales bacterium | reverse complement strand
ATCGCAGTTTTGCCCGCTTCGCGGAGTGTTGTTCTTGCTGGATTCCCGCCTGCGCGGGAATGACGGTGCTAACGGGTTATCTGAATTAAAGGAAACAGACGCAAATGCTCCAGGTCGAAAATCTGCATGCGGGATATGGCGCCAGCGAAGTGCTGGTTGGCACTTCACTGCATGTAAAACAGGGCATGGTGGTTGCGTTGATCGGTGCCAACGGTGCCGGCAAAACTACCACCATGCGCGCCATTTCCGGGATGATCAAGCCAACACGTGGCCGTGTCCTGCTCAACGGGAAACCGGTGCAGGGTATGGATGCATCGCGTATTTCCAAGCTGGGTCTTGCCCATTCTCCGGAAGGCAGGAAAGTATTTGGCCCCTTGTCGGTCGAGGATAACCTGTTGCTTGGCGCCTACAATCACCTGCCACGGTTCTTCGGTTTTCGCAGCAAGGCCGCGCCTGACCTGGAAAAGGTCTACGGGCTGTTTCCGCGTCTGCACGAACGCAGGCAACAAGCCGCCGGCACACTGTCAGGGGGGGAACAACAGATGCTGGCCATAGGCCGTGCACTGATGTCCAATCCCAAGGTAATCTTGCTGGACGAACCCTCGATGGGACTGGCTCCGGTCATTGTGCAAGAAGTGTTCAGCACCATCCGTCGCCTCAAGGAAGCCGGTATTACCCTGCTATTGGTCGAGCAGTTCGCGAAGAGTGCATTGGAGGTGGCGGACTATGCCTACGTGATGGATCATGGTTGCATTGCGGTGGAAGGAACGCCTGCCGAACTGCATCGGAACGAACGGGTAATCGCCGCTTATCTGGGTTAAAGCTTGATCGAATAACCGAAATGCTTTTTGAATAATTCCCCCAACTCATCGCGGGTTGGTTTGTGGTTCTGTCCACCACGGCTGGCGATCTTGAGTGCGCCCATCAGCGAAGCCAGCCGACCGGTAGTGCCCCAATCCCAACCCTGCTGGAGGCCATGCAACAGCCCCGCGCGGAAGGCATCGCCGCATCCTGTCGGATCAAGCACTGCCGCCGGTACCGCAGGAGGAATGTTGATTTCCTTACCTTCGGTGTAAATGACCGAACCCTGCGCGCCAAGTGTTACGACCAAGGCGCGAGTGCGTGTGGCAAGTTCTGCTATGGTCTTGCCGGTTTTGTCTTGCAATAACTTGGCTTCGTAGTCGTTCACGGTGACGTAATCAGCCTGTTCAACGAAATTCAGCAGCTCTTCACCATCGAACATCGGCATGCCCTGACCCGGATCGAATACGAAGGGAATGCCGGCCTCATGGAATTCACGCGCATGCTGCAACATGCCGCTGCGCCCATCGGGCGAGACGATGCCCAGCGTGACATCCGTGGCATCGCCAATGTGATTCTGTTCCGAGAAGCTCATCGCGCCGGGATGGAATGCGGTAATCTGATTGTCGTCCAGGTCTGTGGTGATGAATGCCTGGCCGGTAAAACTGTCCGGCACATGGCGAATATGTTTTTGCGACAAATAGAGCTTTTCCAGACGCGCGGCATAAGCCCCGAAATCGTCGCCGACGGTCGCCATGATCAGCGGATTACCGCCGAGCAGTTGCAGGTTGTAGGCGATGTTGCCCGCGCAGCCGCCGAACTCGCGGCGCATTTGCGGAACCAGAAAGGCAACGTTCAAGATGTGTATCTGGTCAGGCAGGATATGCTTCTTGAACTGGTCCTGAAACACCATGATGGTGTCATAGGCCATGGAACCGCAGATGAGAGTATTCATGCTGTTGATGGGCTGGTTTTAATAATGGGAGATCGAATTATAGCAGGTGGCACTCCCCGTTCAGCCCCGGACTTCTGGGCAGGGCATTGTTTCGTTGTTATTTTCAGCAATTTTACATTTTTTTACATTTTTCACTTGACACGTATTACTTTTGTTGTACAATACGCCTACGTTAGATATATTGATCGGAGAAATTATGGCACTCAAACCCATTACCTTAAGGTTGGACGAAGAAGAGTACGATAAGCTCAAAGCACATCTGGAAGCTTTTGGAGATCCCGATATAAACGTCGCATATGTTGTCCGCTCGTATATTCGTGACCTGAACCGGTCGTTGCCTTTCATGCTTAACTCCGGCTGGGATCTGAAGAATTATTTCGGGATGCTGGGTTCGTGGCTAAAACAGTTTGGTTCCATGAAAGATGCCGACATGTTCAAGATGATGAGCAATCCGTGGACAATCTGGACCGCAGGCGGTAGCGGTCAGGCTGTTGCCGACGATGACACCCCGGAGGCCCCGGCCAAGCCAAAAAGCTAGTCCAAAATAAGGAAGCAAGCCATGATGACCGAACAACAGATGCGCATGATGATGGAGATGTTTTCCAATCCGATGTTCAAGCAGGGCGCCAACGAGTTCTTGAAAATTGCCCAGCAACAGGGCCTGGAAGCTGCCAACAAGTTCTGGGGTATTTCGACCGAAAGTCAGACATTCCCCGGCATGGAAAAGATGCTGGAACGCATGGCGGAATTTTACCAGACATTGGGTTTTGTGCCGCAGGCCAAGTATGAAGAACTGATGAAGGAAAATGCAAGCCTCAAAAACGAGAACCAGATGCTGCGCAACACCATCGGTGATCTGCAACAAAAGTATATGGCCGAACACGGGGCCAAAGCGCAGCAAGCGTGGCAAGAGATCGTGGACAAGCAGCTCGATATGAGCCGCGAAGTGACCAAGAGTTTTTTTGATGTTTTGAAGCAAACCCCGCCCAATAAAGGCGAATGATTTTATTAACTTTGAAAGGAACTGTAATGGATAAGCAACTCGAATATTTTGATACATTGGCCAACACGCAGAAGCAAGTTTTCAACAACCTTCTGAGTGCGCAAAAAGACCTGCGCGTGCAATGGATCGAAGCAATCAGCAAAACCCAGTCGGCTTTCACCAGCATCCCCGGCCTGCCTGAAACACCGCAAACCAAGGAAGCATTGAATCAATTCAACACATGGTTCAGCACCGTGGCAAGCAGCTCGCAAAATGCGACCGAAGAAGCCCTGAAAACCCAGGAATACTGGATCAGCGCCTACGAGAAGCAATTGGCGATCAGCCGTGATGTGCTGAAAAACTTCATTGATCTTGCCAACTCAACCAAAGCCAAATAACTCAGTGGCTGGCCCGGTCATTTATTAAACTTGAAAGGAAATACAATGGAAAAGCAACTTGAATATTTTGATGTTCTGACCAATACGCAGAAACAGGTTTTCAACAACCTTCTGAGCGTGCAAAAAGACCTGCGCGTGCAGTGGATTGAAGCCATCGGCAAAGTCCATGCGGTATTCACCAGCATTCCCGGCCTGCCGGAAATTCCGTTGACCAAAGAAGCGCAGAATCAATTCAACACCTGGTTCAGTACCGTCGCAAGCAATTCGCAAAACGCAACAGAAGAAGCACTGAAAATCCAGGAAAACTGGATTACTGCCTATGAAAAACAATTGGCGATCAGCCGTGACGTGCTGAAAAGCTTCCTTGATATTGCCAGCCCGGTAAAAAGTTTCACCGAGATTGTTGCCCCAACCAAAGCCAAAGCCAAAGCGGCCTAAGCCTGACATAAGCGTATCAGCGTCGGCGCCACGGTTTGCCGACGCCAGTTCTACCCCAATACCAAGCGCCAGGTTTACCAGGCGAGACTGAAAAGGAACGATAGTGGAAAACCCTAATGATTACTTTAATGGCTGGATAAAAGCACAACAGCAGGTTTTTACGGCTTTGCGTGACCAGGCGCTACAGATGCAGTCGTTATACCAGAATGCAAACGCTGCCGGTGATAACCCGTTTGCTGATTGGAGCAGAGCTGCATTGCAGGCATTCCCTATCGGTGCCGATGCAAATTTGGCGAAAGATACTTTTGGCAAAACGCTTTTTGGCAATGAAGCCATGCAAAAACTGTTCGAGCTGTGGCAGCCATTGTTGAATGCCATACGAGACAAGGCCATCGATCCGGCCAGTTACAGCAATTTGACCGATCCGGCCAAGGTCAAGCACCTGTTTGACAAGCTGTTCAACTTTGATCTGGACGCGATGAGCCAACTGCAAAAGCAGACCACGCAATTCGCCGAACTTTACGAGCAATTCGGCAAGCCCTGGACTGATGCTGCCAAGGCACAGTCGAGCAATTTAATGCAGGGTGATTTCACGCATTTGGCTTTACAACCGGAATTGTTGTTTGAGCAAATGCAAGCTGCCTATTTCATTTTCGAGAAATCGTTCGGCAAAATATTCAGCGTTCCGGCTTTGGGCAAAGACCGTGAAAAACTGGAACTGCTGTCGAATTTCGCCAAATCCCTGTCAACTTTTGCGACAAAGAATATTGAATATCAGCAATTGATGCAGGCCACCGGTTATGAGGGGACGCAGTCAGTAGTCAAGGCACTTGCCGCGAAGATAGCAGCAGGCGAAAAGTTTGAAAAATTTGATGAGTTTTTTGCATTGTGGATAGATGTCAATGAAACCTCCTTCAACAAGCTGTTCCAGACCAAAGAATTTTCTGATAAACGCAACGCCATGACCGATGCCGGCTTCAAGGCGCGCAAGTTATACAACGAAATTGTTGAAAACCAGCTTGCCGATCTGCCTGTAGCCCTCCGTTCAGAGATGGATGAGGTATACAAACTCATCTATGACTTGCGCAAACAAGTGAAAAGTCTGGAATCACAAATTCAGGATTTGAAAATCCAACATTGAAAATCTTTAAGGAGCTATTGTCATGTTTAACCCTTTTTCAAGAATTGATGCGAAATCAACATTGAAACAACTAAGCGAAGTTAACAGCAAACTGATGAAGGGGGCTGAACTGCTCACTGACGTTGAAGAAATAGATGTTGGCACTGCCGCCAAACAGTTAATCTACGAAGAAGACAAACTTACTCTCTATCATTACAAGCCCTCGGCAGATAAAGCCTGCGGAGTACCCGTGCTGGTGGTCTATGCGCTGGTCAACCGTCCTTATATGCTGGATCTCCAGCCTGACCGCAGCTTTATCCGCAACCTGCTCAATCTTGGTCTGGATGTATACATCATAGACTGGGGTTACCCGACGCAATCCGACCGTTACCTGAGCATGGATGACTACATCAATGGCTATATGAATAACTGCGTCGATGCAGTAAGGAAACACGCCAAGAGCGGCAAGGTCAGCCTGATGGGCGTATGCCAGGGCGGGACTTTCTCGGGTATTTATTCCGCGCTTCATCCGGAAAAGATCCATAACCTGATCACCCTGGTTGCGCCGTTTGATTTTGCCACTGATGAAGGTCTGCTATTCAACTGGTCCAAGAGCATGGATATTGATGCCTTGGTGGACGCTTATGGGGTGGTTCCGGGCAACATACTGAATGACGGCTTCCTCATGTTGATGCCTTTCAACCTCAACATCAAAAAGTATGTTGATATGCTTGATGTGATGGAAGACAAGGATAAATTCCATAATTTCCTGCGCATGGAAAAGTGGATTTTTGACAGCCCCGGCCAGGCAGGTGAATGCCTGCGCCAGTTCGTAAAGGACCTTTATCAAGGAAACAAACTTGCCAAGGGCAAACTGAAACTCGGTAACAGGACGGTCAATCTCGGCAACATCAACATGCCGATATTGAACATCTTTGCTTCAGCCGATCATTTGGTACCCCCTGCCGCGACCAAACCATTTAATGACCTGGTGAGTTCGGAAGATAAAACCCTGTACGAATTTCAGGGCGGCCACATCGGCGTATTCGTCGGCTCGCGCTCTCAAAAGGAACTGGCGCCCGCAATTGCAAAATGGCTGATACAGCGGGATGCACCGGCGCCAATTAAAGCAAAAGACGCCCCCAAATCAGCCCCGGTTGCAGTTGCCAAACCGGTAGCCGTTAAACCAAAAGCTGCCAAGACCGCAACGGCCAAGCCAGTGTCCGCCAAGCCGGCAAAGGCTACGGTAACAGCGCCGGCAAAACCAAAAGCTGTAAAAAATGCTGTTCCGGAAGTTTTTAAAGCGCCATTCAAAAAAACAACCAAACGCTAACCGACTATTCAAGGATTACCCGGTTTTGAGGCAGCAGAATGTTTGCCGTATTTAAAATGCAGTGATGGTATTTAAGAATATAGTAATCCAGGAGAAAGCAACATGAGCAAACGCATTGCGTTGGTAACAGGCGGCATAGGTGGGATTGGTAGCTGCATTTGCAGGCAACTTGCTGCTGATGGCTTTACTGTTGTTGCCAATTACATCGCCGCAGAAGAAGCGAAAGCACAGGCATGGCTGGCCGTTGAACGCGCGGCCGGCAGAGATATTCATATTGCTGCCGGTGATGTATCGAATTTTGATTCATGCACAGCAATGATAAACAAGATCAAGGCAGAAATCGGTATCGTCAGCGTGCTGGTGAATAACGCCGGCATCACCCGTGACGGGGTGTTCAAGAAGATGCCTGTGGAAAACTGGATGAACGTGCTGAATATCAACCTCAACAGCGTGTTTAATGTCACACGCCAGATAGTGGATGATATGCTCGCGCAAGGATGGGGGCGTGTTATCAACATGTCTTCCGTCACCGCCCAGAAAGGCCAGTTCGGGCAGACAAACTACGCTGCCGCCAAGGCGGGGATGCATGGCTTCACCAAATCATTGGCGCAGGAAACCGCATCCAAGGGCATTACCGTTAATTCCATTTCACCCGGCTATATCGGCACCGAGATGGTCATGGCAATCAAGGAAGAAGTGCGCGAACAGATTGTTTCAACTATTCCCGTGGGGCGTCTGGGCAAGCCGGAGGAAATTGCCAAACTGGTGTCTTACCTCGCTTCTGATGATGCTGCTTACATAACGGGTTCCAACATCGCCATTAACGGTGGTTTGCACATGTTCTGATAAGTGATCATCACCCGGCAAGGAAAAAGCCCCGTCCAGTACGGGGCTTTTTATTGTTCGCCCAGCATGGGAACAATCAGTTTCTGAAAATGGCATAGAGGCATATAATAGTTGCTGCTTGGCCTTCCGGCCGGGGGAATCATGGTTAACAGACCGGGCGCAAATGTGGGGCGCTTCGTCCGGCCAGGCAGTACGAGCCCAAACCTAACCAATATCTAGAGGAGAAACAAAATGTCACGAGTGGCACTGGTAACCGGCGGAATGGGAGGCCTGGGTGAAGCAATCTGTATCAAGATGGCAGCGCTTGACTACAAGGTAGTCACTACCTACAGCCCCAGCAACACCAAGGCGGAGGAATGGCTTAAAACGATGAATGAAAAAGGCTACGGTTTCAGGGCCTATCCGTGCGATGTGGCCGACTATGATTCGTGTGCATCCTGTGTAGCCCAGGTGGTCAAAGATGTGGGGCCGGTCGAAGTGCTGGTGAACAACGCCGGTATCACCCGCGACATGACCTTCAAGAAAATGACCAAGGCCGACTGGGACGCGGTAATCCACACCAACCTTGATTCAGCGTTCAACATGACCAAGCAAGTAATGGACAATATGACGGAGCGCGGCTGGGGCCGGATCATCAACATTTCCTCGGTGAATGGACAGAAAGGCGCTTTTGGCCAGACCAACTATGCCGCTGCAAAAGCCGGCATGCACGGTTTCACCAAGGCGTTGGCACTGGAAGTGGCAAGAAAGGGAGTCACCGTGAATACCATTTCACCGGGCTACATCGGCACCAAGATGGTCATGGCGATCCCGCAGGATGTGCTGGACAGTAAAATCCTTCCGCTGATTCCCCAGTCGCGCCTGGGCAAGCCGGACGAGGTTGCGGGTCTCGTGGCATACCTCTCATCTGACGAGGCAGCGTTTGTTACGGGTGCCAACATTGCAATTAACGGCGGGCAGCACATGTATTGATCACAAAAAATCCTTTTTACCCAATACTGTTCGACTAAGAGAAACTCCGTTCGCCCTGAGCTTGTCGAAGGGTTTCGGGTGAATGGCTGGTGGTTCGACAAGGCTCTCCTGAGTTTATCGAAGGACTCACCACGAACGGCTTAAACTAACAGCATTGCCATTAGACCAACAGGTCATCATTCCCGCCTGCGCGGGAATGATGACCTTATAGAACTTTCCGTACCTCAGCAACTCCAACACGACAGCAATGATGGAGGAAGACAGTTGAGTAATATTGACAGCATTACGCCATTTCCCTGCACACGCAATTGCTGCCTGAATGATGAAGATATCTGCCTTGGCTGCTTTCGCTCACTGGAGGAAATTACACGGTGGGGAGGTACCGGAAATAATGAGCGTATTATCATTCTTCAAAATGCCCGGCAACGGCGGCAGGTACATGCGCAGAAATTTCGTATTTGATTTATGGAAACCCTTATATCGTTCCCACGCTCTGTGTCACTGCCATTAAATTAAGGATGCGTCAAAAATTTTAACAACGTCATTCCCGCGCAGGCGGGAATCCAGCAATAAGAAAAATTCTTTGCACAGCAAGGACAAACCCGAAAAGCATGTTGAACAAGACCGCTGGATTCCCGCCTGTGCGGGAATGACGGCGTATATGTAATGAATTATCCTGAATTCCTCAGTTGACGAAGGATATTCACATATCTCAACAGATTATGCAGCTTTTGT
>CAIQPV010000385.1 GCA_903873725.1 uncultured Nitrosomonadales bacterium | reverse complement strand
GGGAATGTTAGAGCAGCGATCTATGGCTTTGCAACGAAGTATGCAACCTTAAGGGTAAATAAAGATAAAGTGATTTTATTGATTGAGTAATTCAACAGCCGCTAGTTTACGATTTCGATCGGCATTTCTATAAATTGCTGTTGTTGCAGGACTCGAATGGCCCAACAATTCCTGAACAGCATCTAAATCTGCGCCTCGGTTCAGAGTGTGAGTTGCAAAAGTGTGCCTAGTCCAATGAGTGCTCGCACTTAAGAACCTGCCTTTGTCACGGTCGGACGTGGCAAATTTAGCAGCGTACTCGAAATGTTCAGTAAGCATTTTTGCCAAGGTAGAATGCGACAAAAACATTCCTGCATAGACACGCTTTTTATACTCAGTCGAGACGGTTGCAAGCAGTGGACCCCTTTGTGGCCAATCACCTGGGTCACGACCTAAGCCGCGTTCTTCCATATAGTCGGCCAAGGCGTCCATTACACGATATGATACTGGTACCAGGCGAGACTTTCCCCCTTTGCCCATCACATCAATATCCCAGCCATTTCCATCTTGTGCCGGTTTAAGGCCATAATTATGTTCACCTGGAATTTCCTGGTGTGCAGCTACCCGGGCGCTTACCAGTTCAGACAACCTGAGACCTGTACCGTAGGCCAGGATGAGAGCTGCACGCAAACGAAAATAGCTTTCATCTCTGGGCAGGTTATCGCAGGCAGCGATAGCCAGTTCCATTTGTTCCGGTGTGAGCGCATGGTTGACCTTGATCTTGTTTTCAGCAACAGGGGCAGATACACCATTGAAAGGGTTGGTTTCGAGGTATTTTTGCTTAGCCATCCATTCGCACATGGCTTTGAGTACCACAAAAGAAAGTTTTTGACTGGAAGGGGAGAGTCGACCATTGAAAGGACGCCAGGCACGACTGTGGCGCGGAGTGCTCTTTAGGCCGACCCACTGATCTAACGGCGTAACCCACAACCATTCCCATTTCCTTTTTTCCTCACCTTCAACCAGGTTCATCCGCATGTCCAGAAAATGTTCATGGCTATTGCAGTCCCTAAGAGCAGCCAGAAAATTTCTATAATCGGTACAATCCTCAATGGTGGCAGAGGACATGGCTTTTTCCTTTTCCACTATCATCCACAACAAAAACCGCTCGGCATGGGTGCGGTAACTGCGCACGGTATGACCACCCGCCAAACTTTTTAACCAGGCCTCGATGGCTTCCATATCATTTTTAGCGGTGATCGTTCCGGTATAAGCCCGGTTTGATCCTTGTGAACCGGAAAGCTCCGACGGCGGAATAAATCGTTCCAAAGGAAGAAGTCCGGGCCGGCGAAAAAGGGTAGGGGAGGGGGCTAACTTGTCTGAAAGCACGGTGCCAATAGCGCGACCGTTGCAGTCAACCATGGAATTTCTGTGTGCCAGGACATCGCTGTCTGCCAAGACATTGTTGCGCCGCATCCAGTGTTCGAGTCTTTCCGCGTTGACTGGCCCGATTTTAGGTACCGAACGCCACCAGGTTTTACCCCGAAGATCCATTAACTCAAGCAGGTCCCAGAAAGTAAGGATCGGTGTTTTCGCATTAGAAAAGCGTTCGACAATCTCGTCGTCGAGCCAGTAGCGCAGCAGATCAAAGCGGGTCGGGTCAGTACATAACTGCGGTGCAAGTTCGCGCACGGCTTTAATGATGCGTTGGCGGAGACTGGCATTTCTGCGATCCTTCCTGTCAATGCCAACTTCTTCCCGATATTTTTCCAGCAAGTCCTTTTCTGTATAAAAATCGCCTGTAGGATCCACCCGTTCCCGGAACGACTCCAGTGTCTCGGCATTACTGACACGCAGGTGATCCGGAGAAATGCGCATAAGGCGGGCATAGGGTGGCTTGAATTGGCGGGCAGCCCTCGAAAACTCGTCCTGCAGCCAGCGGATCAGTTCTTTAATTCGGGGCCGACTGTAGTCGCTGTCAAGATAGGAATTGGAAAGGGTGTCGAGCGGAACGCCCTCAAGGTAGCCCAAGAAAAAGGCGAGGTGGTCGCGGCCGATTTTTTTGGAAGGGCGGTCGGAAGAATTCAACTCATTGATTATCGGCATAGTCTGTCACCTTCGTGAGGTGTGTTTCTTAAAAACAGTAAAAATCGTTATTCCTGATTATATAACTAATCAGGAATTGCTCTCACGAAAGTATAATCAAGATTTTGAGAAAAGTGAGTATTTTCTGAGAAATATCGAATCTGGAGGATATTTGGAAGC
>CAIQPV010000384.1 GCA_903873725.1 uncultured Nitrosomonadales bacterium | reverse complement strand
TTTTCATATGCCGAACATGTTCTTAATTGATTTCTCAAGACGATTTCATCTTTCAACCAAAGAGATTTCCATCAGAATAGCCCGAAATTTACTTTCGCGGCTGTGTGATACTTACCCCGGAAGTCGAATAGCAAGCATCGTGCAATCGTCATCCAGGAAGTCTGAACCGGTAAAATTGTTCACCTCCAGACGCATGGTATCAAGCAATGTGGGCAGTGAAGGCTCAAAAGCTTGGCTTATGATTTTGAGACAGCGCACTTCGGAAAATTCTTCGCCCTCCCGGCTTTGTGCTTCTGTGACGCCATCGGTGTAGCAAAACAACATATCTCCGGGGTTAAGCACATACTCCATGGATGAATAGCTCGCGCCCGGAAAGGCACCAATCAGCGGACCTCTCGGAATGGACAATAATCCGATATCATTTTGAAATGATCGTATAGGCGGGCAATGCCCCCCATTTGAATAGCGTAACAAGCCACTGCCCAAATGCAGGAAACCGCAGAATAGGGTGACAAAAATATTGGTGTCATTGTCAACGCACAACCGGTTGTTGAGCGTTTCAAGCAGTTTGTCGGGCTGCTGGGTATTCATCGCCAGGATACGCAATAACCCGATGGCGCGCGCCATGAACAACGCTGCGGCGATTCCGTGACCGGAAACGTCGCCGATGCAAAAGAACAGAATATTTTCATCGACAAAAAATGCATCGAAAAGATCACCGCCAACATCCGATGCGGGTTCCATAAATCCGCATACTTCAATATCAAGACGCTCCGGAAACAAGGGGCGCTGTAAAGGCAGCATACTGATTTGCAACTGGCGGGCAACATCCAGCTCTTTCCTGAGGTGTACCAGTTCAAGCTGCTCGCGTTGGGCCTTCAAGGTTTGCTCGTTGGTACGGCGCATACGCCCGGTGAGGCTGATCATCAAATTGCGGGCAACCCCGGGCAGAGCCATGACACGATACCAAAATACCTCCTGGGATAGCTTTAGCACGCGGGCATCCGTTAATGCCATAACCAGTGCCGAAACAGGTTTGTTGTCGATTGCGGAAAGTTCTCCGATACACTCACCCTGCAAAATTGGAATGGCGGCGTCCTGACTCAAAGTTGAATCGAGATAAGCGGCAATTTCGCCGGAAAGCAGAATAAAGACATTATGGTTGATTTCACCGGGGCTGAGCAAAGGCGTGCCGGCGGGTAACAACAACACATCACTGTCGCTTAAGGCTTCGAGGACGGTGCCTGGTTCGGCATTTTGAAACAGAGGGATCGTCTCAACACCCAGGATCCGTCGTTCATTCTTCCGGCGGTTGGAAAAACAGGTGCCGACCGATGTTCTTCGCTCAGATCCACGTTTGAATCGTTGCTCCCGGATGGATTCCCTGTCCATTACTTGTCCTCTTTCCAATACACGCTAAATGTCAACTGGTTGCGGCCATCCGAATATTGGTAGCTCACATTATCGGCAAGGTTTTGGATCATCAGCAGACCGAGCCCTCCTGGCTCAGCCTCAGCCAGTGTTTTGGGTCTTGGCTTCAGCGGGGCTGCAAGCGGGTCAAAGGCAGCGCCGGAATCTGAAACTATCAGCGTGACTGCTTTGGGGATTTGGTTAGTGCAGATATCGAGGTGCAAACTGATTGGCAATAGCAGGGCATTAGTGCCATTGTGGGTGATAATGTTTGCCAACGCCTCATTGAGACAGAGTTCAATTCGGCTGATTTCTTCCAGAGGAACACTATGTTCAAGACATGTTCTCTTCAGCCATGCGGAGGCACGGCGTAATTCTCTTGCATCAGCGCGAATTGACAGTTCTGCTGCTAAATTGACAACGGATAGACTCATCCGAAGTGTCAGGCAAGCGCAATATTGTCGGCTGCAACAGCATCCGACACCACCGGTATCAGGGTGTCAACACCTGTTGTTTCAAGGGTTTTGGCGATTGCAGCATTGTCGCCGACGAACAACACCATTTTCCCGCCGCGTTGTTGCAATGCCTTGGCATTGGTAATCAGGGCGCGAATGCCTATTGATGCTAAAAAGCTGATGGCTGTCAGATCAACGACCACCCTCCGGTTCGTCGCCACAGACAGGGAGGTAAATTTCAACTCGATAGAGTCGGTACCCAAAATATCGAGCCGACCGGAGAGTGAGATGCGGCGAAAGTTTTCGTTGACGTCTACATAGTTAATTTCGGCAGCCATAGCTATTTATTCCAATCTTAAATCAATAATTAAATCAAGGATAAGCAAGATTTTCTTGAATGTAACCCAATTAGATTACAAAAATATTACACCATCCACACGAAATCTTTGAATATCGTTGAGTTCGTGTATTGGCTAACAGGTCGATTTATTGCCCCAAACAATAAAACAAGCTCGTAACAATAGTGTAATTATTGTTCGCTATAGTTAAGTTCATTGAATTCCGGACTTCAAATTTGCCATGAATATTGAGACTGCCGCCCTTACTCGCTCTGCTGCCAACCTTCCGCGCCTTGATCATAAACAAAGCCCGCTCACCGGCATTATATTTCTCGGCTTGCTTGCCAGCGGTCTGCTGTTCACTGGCTATAGCCTTGTGAACGATATAAGTGAAGTCGGTGGCCAAGTCCTTAACTGGTTCCCCTATATTCTTTTAGGAGTTGCATTACTCATCGCCTTGGGATTTGAATTCGTCAACGGTTTCCATGATACCGCCAACGCAGTCGCCACAGTCATTTATACACACTCATTACCACCCAATTTTGCGGTTCTCTGGTCTGGATTTTTCAATTTCTTGGGGGTTCTGGTTTCAAGCGGAGCAGTAGCATTCGGCATTATTTCATTGTTACCCGTTGAACTGATCTTGCAGGTTGGATCCGGAGCAGGGTTCGCAATGGTTTTTGCCTTGCTGATTGCAGCAATTATTTGGAATCTGGGTACATGGTGGCTGGGTTTGCCAGCATCATCATCACATACCTTGATTGGGTCGATAATCGGCGTCGGGATAGCCAATGCACTAATGCATGGACGGAATGGCACCAGCGGTGTTGACTGGGCCCAGGCTACAAAAATAGGATATTCTTTACTGCTGTCCCCTCTCATAGGTTTTTGCTGTGCCGCTCTGTTGTTACTGGTATTAAAAGCCACGGTTAAGCAAAAGGAATTATACGAAGAACCGAAAGGTAACCAGCCTCCGCCATGGTGGATTCGCGGTATTCTTATACTGACCTGCACCGGCGTCTCTTTTGCCCATGGTTCCAATGATGGCCAAAAAGGGATGGGCCTGATCATGCTCATTTTGGTCGGTACCGTGCCTATGACCTACGCCTTAAACAGGGCAATGCCGGTTAGCCACATGACACAGTTTCTTGCAGTGGCTGAATCAACACAGCAATCACTTGCCAAGGTAGCGCAAACCAGGGGGCAGACCAATCCTCCCGGAGATCCGCGCGCAACTCTTTCGGATTACATCCGAACTAAAGAATACAATCCCAACGTGTTACCTGCCCTGTCAAACGTCATTGGTAGCATCAGTGGCCAAGTCAAACAAAGCGGTTCTCTCGCCCATGTTCCAACGGAATCGGTGGCCAATGTCCGCAACGAAATGTATCTTGCGTCAGAGGCTATCAGATTTCTCGACAAGAATGATCCCGTCAAATTCGATGCTGATACCAAAACCAACCTGAAAGCATTCAAGAAAGAAATTGACGATGCTACCAAGTTTATCCCTATCTGGGTTAAGGTGGTTGTAGCAATTGCGCTTGGCCTTGGTACCATGGTTGGATGGAAGCGGATAGTTGTAACGGTCGGCGAAAAGATCGGCAAAACTCATATGACTTATGCCCAAGGGGGAGCAGCAGAATTAGTGGCAATGGCGACTATTGGTGCGGCAGATGCATTTGGTCTGCCGGTTTCAACAACTCATGTGCTTTCATCCGGCGTGGCCGGTACCATGGCGGCTAGCAAATCCGGCCTGCAGATGTCTACCATTCGTAACTTGCTTATGGCCTGGGTACTGACTTTACCGGCTGCCGTCCTCATTTCAGGCTCCCTGTACTGGTTGTTTACCCACCTTTTTTAGCTTTTTAGTTGCTCGGTAATTACCAGATAGCGATCACCAATGCAGACGACGCAGCAGGGTGTTCTTCTTCTGCTGGTGAGATTGCATGCGATGCAAGATGTCATCCAATGTTTGGACGGCCTCGATTATATGTGCACCCTTGTTCAGCATGACACATTCGGCACGAACACCCATTGCGGCATCAGTAATTTCGGCACGGCTGGGCTTGCCGCTCTTGGATAATCCCTCAAGTACTTGAGTTGCCCATATAACCGGCAAATGCGCCGCCTCTGCCAACCATAGAATTTCTTCTTGCAACTCGGCCAATCTTTCATAGCCGCATTCCACAGCCAAATCACCACGGGCAATCATTACACCGACAGTTGTAGAATGCATTAAAGCAAACAGCAGTTCCGGTAAATTTTCGAAAGCGGCACGCGTTTCAATCTTTAAAACAATGCCAAGTTTTTGTGCCTCAAGACGGTACAAATGTTTTTGCAATAATTTGATATCCGCCGGATTGCGGACAAATGAGAGCCCAACCATATCGGCATGTTGCACAATAAACTCAAGATGTTCGATGTCCTGCTTTGTCAGGCCATTTAACTCAAGCCGGCTATCCGGCAGATTGATCCCTTTATTCGCCAGTAACTTCTCGCCTCCTTCACGGGCCTGTGTGATTTCAACGATAATTTCGTTTTTACTTACACTACGGATTACGCCTCCAATTCTGCCATCGTCGATCAAAATTCTCTCGCCGGGCTCAACAGAAAGAAATACTTCTGGCAAGGAGCAGGCTATAGTTGCTGTGCGCAATAAGCGTCCTTTGGCATCGAACTGTGCCGGCATACCCGGCAAAGGATCTTTAGTAATTGTAAGATTGTCCCCGACATGAAGACGAATCGTCTCGGATATTGGTGGCAGGGCTCCGACATTTCCGATGCGCCCGGCAGTACGTGAATGTCCATTTGTTAATACTCTTATTAACTTCAGTTCTGTATCAGGTGTGATATAAGTGGTTTGTTTGGATTCAGCCCATAATCCGGAGCCGGTTTTGTCTGTCACTTTCAATATGCGTGAGGCTCCCCTGGCATCGGTCAGTTCAATAAGGTCACGCGATGTCACTTTATCTAGCCAATCGCCCTTTACTGGCAAGCAAGCATCGGCCGGTGCCGGCGCTGGTGTGGCATCTGATTCGGGATACAACCAAATCCGGGCCGGAGCAACAACTTTGCCGTAAATATCTTTTTGTGGTTTCCATTTCAGAACTGCCGATCCTTTGGCAAGCTCCCCGGTGCGCAGCTTGGGGCCGCCTAAATCCATCAGGATACGGCAATGCCTGCCTGTTTCACGGCGTGCCAAATTGATTTGCTCAATCATTCGGGTCCATATTTCAGGCGTGTCATGCGCACAATTGATCCGCGCACAATCCATACCGTGCACAAGCATATCTTTGATCAAAGAATAATCGTCCGCCACTTCTCTGGGCAAGGTAATCATGATGCGAACCCGGCGGTGTGATGGATGATTGCCGAATAAATTGTTGGTGTTTCTTTCAAGCAGCGCAGCCCCCGCTGCATCGGGCAGGGGCAATATGTTGTCCGCTGAATTCTTCCCTAATGCACAACACAAAAGGTCAATGATTGCTTTAATATTGGCCAATACATGCGACTCCATCCGTCCCAACGAAGAAAGTCCTACGGCCGCAAGCCTTTCCTGTAGCGACCGGACATCCCGTCGCCTCAGTCCAAGGTAATGAATCAGATTGATAGTGCTTGAAATATGTACTGAATTCACTCGTTGCAATTTTTTTTCAGA
>CAIQPV010000383.1 GCA_903873725.1 uncultured Nitrosomonadales bacterium | reverse complement strand
TTGTCCAAATCTTTTACCAAGTCCAGCGCGCCCAGCATCCGCAGCGATTCGTAAGCGCAGAAGGTGCCGCGCGCGTCGCCAAACATTCGCAAATCATCTTCCTTTTTGTCCCAGCCGAACAAACCATCGCCCTTGTAAAACCGTAGGATGCCCTGCCCGCACGCCCCTCCGTTCACGCGATCCAGCGCGCCGAAGGCACTAAGGATGACCAAGGCGTCATAGGTTTCTTTGATGGGGTCAAAACCCTGAGTCAGAAACAATCCATGATACACCTTGGGGTCTGCCAACGGCCTTCGTCCTGCTGGAATCTGGCCGGTCAGGATCTGATGCCTCAAAAGTGTCTCCACAATTTTGGTTCCATCAATGGCGTGGATATATCCGAGTTTATCCAGACACTGAATCGTCACCGCCAGCGTATCGGCATCCAGCACGGTGTAGTTTACGGGGACGGAGTGCATTTTGCCATTCTCATCCATTTTGTTATCCACGCAGGCAAGTTCATGCAGGCCGAACCATTGCTGCTTCTGCCAGCCCAACAGTCCGACAATCGTATTGGTTATCTGCTCGCTGTTCATGCACAGGCTTTCCCGGCTGAACCAACCATTGAGCAACGCTATTTGCACCGGGCGCGCAAAAAATACCAGTTGTGACAGCGCGGCGGGATCGTTGGTATTTTTCATATAACCTCTAATCATCATAGCGCGGAGATGATTCAGTGTTTCGCCAGACATCAAGTTGGTCGCCGGCAGAACCCAATTGAACACGGGAGTTACATTGTCGTGTATTTTCATTGCCTCCTCGAAGTTGGAGACCCGAGCCTTTTGCACCAGTGCCGCTTTCACCTGATTTTCGGAAAGCTGGATCGGCTGGAACATACTTTGCGTGGAGCTATGTTTGGGCAAAAAAAACTGCATGATCATGCCGATTGCCATCAAAGTCACGGAAGCCCCCAGCATGATGCGCCACCAGCGCATGGAGCGTGAACGCTCGGGGGAAACGAGAAAAATCTCCGACTCCGGCGTTTCGCCCAACCCTTTTGCCGCGTTCGTTTCATCATTCTTGCGAAAGGCCATCCATGAAGCGGTGACGGCGTTGGCTACCCGCGTGGTGACGTTGTCTGTCCCCGTTTCGAGCAACCGCAAATCATGAAGGTCAATCAGGTCTTGTTTTCCCAAGTGGACGCCGACTTGTCCGTCCCAGCCCAGCACAAGGTAGGAACACTTCTGGCTGATGGGCGGCAGGAAAATCGTCGCCATGTTGTTCAAAAACCGGCTGCGAACCGGCGGCAGGCGCAGCATCAATCCGGTGTTGTCCCAACGATAATTGCTAACGAGAAACTTTGAACTTAGAAAGCGGGCGTATTGCAACAATTCGGAACGTCCGAACTTTGTGTCGGTAACTTTGCCAATGGCGGTTTCATCAGCAACCAGCAAATTATTGGCCGCGCGCAGGAATAGGTTGTAATCCATCCGCATCGGACGCTTGTTGTAAATGACCATCAACCACGCCGTCGCGAGCAG
>CAIQPV010000382.1 GCA_903873725.1 uncultured Nitrosomonadales bacterium | reverse complement strand
TCGAATACTATGATACCAAGATGGCCGAGGTATTCATGGGGATGGGTAACCAGATACCTATCATAGGCAATCGCCCGGTGAATCTACCGAGAAACTTCTCACCTGTCGATCCGGCATTGTGGTCTAACTTCCCTATGAAGGTGAATCGCACGCTCTATGCTTTTGACTGGAGCTATGCTTTCAATGACCAATGGAAAATCACCAACCGTTTTGCATATACCGATCAAACTGAAACGCAATCCATCTTTTATGGGTATTTCGATGGTATTAATACAATAAACAGTCAATCGTTCAGTTATCAGTCGGGCATGAAGCGCAGTACCTATAATACCAATCTGGATTTGACCGGAGAGTTTGATACGGGTGACTTCAAGCACAAACTTCTCGTTGGAGTGGATTATTACGATAACAGAGATGACTCGCCGGGTTCAGATGGTCCAGTTACGGGAGTGTCAACGCTGAATATCTACAACCCGGTGTTCGGTAATAACGTCCCTGGATTGCAAGCTGCAATCAATGCCGATCAAGGCAATGTCATGTGGAGGGACCGCACTAAAGCAACCGGCCTCTATATTCAAGATCAAATCGCCCTTGGCAAGCGCTGGGATTTGTTGCTGGGGGTGCGGCATGACGAGGCAGACCAAGCCTATGCGGCAACCTATGGAACCAGAACTTCAGCATGTTATCCGACTTGCACAGGCTATCCTATCGTTCCGCAGCCGACCGACAAAGCCGATTCGCCGCGTGTCGGAGTCCTGTACAAACTTTCCAATGAGGCCTCGGTTTACGCGAGCTACTCACAATCATTTGGACAGTCATACCCGCCTTCATCTTCATTTACCAATAGCGTGCTGGGGCCTGAAAAAGGCATCCAGTATGAGTTGGGAGTGAAATCGAGTTTGCTGGACGGCAAGGTAACGGCCTCGGCTACCTATTTCGATCTTTACAAGCGCAATGTCATACAGAGTGACCCCGTCAATGCTGGGTATATGGTTGCCATCGGGGAAATCCGTAGCCGTGGGCTTGAATTGGATATTTCCGGGCAAGTGACCGAGCATGTCAGCATCATCGGCAGTTACACCTTTGACGATGTTGTGATTACCAAGGATGTATCACCGGCCCCTAACACTCAAGACAATACGGTAGCAGGGACGCCAACAAACTCGGCCAGCCTGTGGGCCAAGTACGATGTTACACCCGGGGCGCCGGAAGGTTGGGCGTTTGGTGCTGGAGCTTATCTGAATGGCCAGCGTCAGGGCGACAACGCCAACAGCTTCCAGCTTCCTGGTTATGCGCGTGTGGATGCGATGGTGTCTTATCGTACCAAGGCGGTTGGTCAAAAGATTACTGCTCAGTTAAACGTGAATAATCTGTTCGACAAGACCTACTTCGAGTCGGGAGGCGGTGCTATGGGTGGAGGGAGCCCAGGTGCTCTATACGGCGCACCACGCAACCTGATGGCTTCGCTCAAAGTAGATTTCAAATAATCTTAAATGCCAACAGGGGTTTATGAACCGCCTGTTGGTGTTGCATCTCATTCCTCTTAATAATCCATGAATCGCCATTTCTGGTTGTTGTTGCACCGCTATACTGGTCTTGCCATGGCGGTGTTTTTGCTTATGGTGGGGCTGACTGGCAGCATGCTGGCTTTCAACAGCGAACTGGAACGTATTTTTGCTCCGCAACTATTTGCTGTGCCGCACCCTGGTATCGCTCCACTCGACCTTGCTACACTCGCCGAACGTGCTGAAGCCTTGGTTCCGCAGGCGCGAGTTATTTCGGTTGGCTTCACGGAAACTGATCAGGCCAGTATTTATTTTGAAGCGCGAAAGAATCTAGCTACAGGCGAGCCTTATGACCTCGGTTTTACCGAATTTTTTGTCGACCCCTGGCTTCATTATCGCCACCTCCCACACTTCGATTGATTTCTTCGGAGCCGGGTTGCGCTTAACCTTCCCCGCCCGCTCCTCATT
>CAIQPV010000381.1 GCA_903873725.1 uncultured Nitrosomonadales bacterium | reverse complement strand
CCAAGGCGGACAAAGCTTCACGCACCTCGTCCAGCTTGAACGGCTTGATGATGGCGGTGACCATTTTCATTTCACTCTCCTTTAAGATGGACGGGACAAGAAGCGTCCCGCTGCTATTAACCGTTGATTAGAACGTGCGATTGACGGACAGTACTGCGGTACCCTTACCCAGATCCTTGCCGTTTACAGTATTGAAACCGCCTGACTTGTTATCGGTATTGGTATAGGTCAAACCGATTGTGGTGCCGCTCAGATCTTTAGCCAGAGAAGAAATATCCTTGGTGATACTCAACCTATAGTCGCTGTAAGTGGGATCTTGAGAAACACCAGCGGTATAAGTATTTTTCAATTTATCAGCAGAAGAGCCTTTATAGGTTTGTTTGCCATAGTGCGCTCCCAAGGTATAGCCTGAGTCACCCAGTGCATAGCTTGCGCTCACATCAATGTAGCTCGTGCCACTGGCATTCGGAATTCCAAATGTATCCCCTAGAGAATCAGAGTACTTAACAGAAATCCACTTATAACCAATCAGACCATAAATTTCGTTAGTGTCGGCTGTTGTTGCGCCAGCTACATAATTGCCAGGGTAGTTGTAACGCAGGAAACCAACGTCGTAGTTAAAGTCTGTAGCAAAAGTATTCCTGAAACCGAAGTAGGTATCGATTTCTGTGCCTGCGCCAGTAGCTGCGCCACCATCGCTGATCCAGCTGATACCGGAACCCCATACTCCTGCATATAAACCGCTGGCAGGTGTATAGTCAAAGCCACCTTGAAGGGTGGGCTTGCCGCCGGTTTGTGATACACCACGGAATATATAATTTGTGACCAAGCCAACATTGCTGGTAAAAACCGGGGCCGGAGCAGCAGGGGCCGCCGCCGGTGCTGCCGCTGCCGGAGCATCGTCAGCCAGAACAGGCATTGCAAACAATGCCCCCAGAGCAGCCACGAGTAGTTTCTTTTGCATGATGTTTCCTTTCTAGGTAGTTTGAAAACGGGATAACAAATATCCACGCAATGTTCAAAGCAGATTCTGTGCCATATCAATTTTTTGTTTCTCAACAACATGTTGGGAAGGATGTGGAAGAAAGGTGAAATTGTGCTGCACCAATTTCATGCGGCTATTACTTATCGTTGCACCCATCAGGTGCAACAATGGTGTGCGAAAAGTTTGCTACACTGCACGGTATTATTAAATGTTCAAAGGCAGATAATGTTCAACCCAAAATTTTTCGAAGAAATTTCCGCCAAACTGAGTGTAGCCATAGCGAATAGCCCGGCCAAGGATGTTGAAAAAAATATGCGCGCGTTGCTGGCGCAGGGCTTCGCCAAGCTTGATTTGGTGACGCGCGAAGAGTTCGACGTACAAACGGCGGTGTTAGCCCGCACGCGCGAACAGTTAACGGCACTGGAGGCGCGGGTGACGGAGTTGGAAGCTCAGCGCAAATAGTTAAGTGTCGCAAGGAAAATTTTTGATTTTCTCCATTCCCGCACAGGCGGGAATGGAGAGTTTATGAGTCTCGCGGTCCTCTATAGCCGCGCACTTTCCGGCATGGATGCAGCGCAGGTCACCGTCGAGGTGCATCTCGCCAATGGCTTGCCCAGTTTCACCATCGTCGGCCTGCCCGAGGCTGAGGTCAAGGAAAGCAAAGATCGCGTGCGTGCCGCCCTGCTGACCTGCCAGTTCGAATTTCCTTACAAGCACATCACAGTTAATCTTGCCCCTGCCGATCTGCCCAAAGAAAGCGGGCGCTTCGATTTGCCCATCGCGCTGGGTATTCTCGCCGCCTCGGGACAAATTCCCTCGGAGCGTCTGGCCGAATATGAATTTGCCGGGGAGCTGGCACTGACCGGCGAATTGCGCCCGATACGCGGTGCACTGGCGATGACCTATCACGCCGCAAATTGCGGTAGAGCCTTCATCCTGCCCGAAGCCAATGCAGCGGAAGCGGCACTGGTGGAAGATGCAACCGTGTTCGCAGCGCAATCGCTGTTGCAAGTGGCGGCACACCTGACCGGGCGCGAGGCGATGAGCCGTTACATTCCCAACGTCCAGCCCACCCCGCCGAACTACCCCGACATGCGCGAAGTAAAAGGACAGGGACAATCCAAACGCGCACTGGAAATTGCCGCAGCGGGAGGTCACAGTGTGCTGATGTCCGGCCCGCCCGGCACCGGCAAATCCATGCTGGCGGCGCGCTTTCCCGGCATCCTGCCGCAAATGAGCGAAACCGAAGCGCTGGAAAGCGCAGCCATGCAATCGCTGGGCGGCATGTTCGACGTAAGCCGCTGGAAACAGCGACCCTATAGGTCACCTCATCATACCGCCTCAGCCGTGGCGCTGGTCGGCGGCGGCAGCAACCCGCGCCCCGGCGAAATTTCCATCGCCATGCACGGCGTTTTATTCTTGGACGAATTGCCGGAATTTGACCGCCATGTTTTGGAAGTGTTGCGCGAGCCGCTGGAGAGCGGGCGCATCACCATCTCGCGCGCCGCGCGCCGTGCCGATTTCCGCGCACAGTTCCAGTTGGTCGCCGCAATGAACCCTTGCCCCTGCGGTTATCTCGGCCACTTCAACGGTAAATGCCGCTGCACCCCGGATCAGATTGCGCGCTATCGTGGCAAGATTTCCGGCCCGTTGCTGGATCGCATTGATATCCAGATCGAGGTTCCTGCCGTACCGCAGGAAGCCCTGCTCAAACAGGCTGACGGTGAAACCAGCGCGGTGATTCAAATGCGCGTGGAAGCTGCACGGCAGCGTCAGAATGGCCGTCAGGGCAAACCCAACGCGCAACTCACAGTGACTGAAATTGATACGTTATGCGCGCCGGATGCGCCGGGTGCCGCGTTGTTGCAGCAAGTCATCACGCGCCTGAATCTATCCGCGCGTGCTTACCACCGTGTGCTCAAGGTGCCGCGTACCATTGCTGATTTGACGGGAAGCGAAAATATTCTTACTGCTCATATCGCGGAGGCGGTGCAGTATCGCAGGATGGATAAAAATGGGTGATTATCTCGTGGGGGACAACTGCGCTCAAGCTGCAACTTGCACCAGCACCCACGGACTGACCACTACCGCCCACATTTCGGCATCAGCCTCTATCCATTGTGCCGCCTGCTCATCCGATACTTTGGCGACCTTGCCCTTCAACAGCCAGCGCTCGACTTGCGCCTTGTTGTCTTTGGAAAACTGAAACGCCACCTCGACCAGGTCAAGCTCGGCATCTACCGCCACGGCCACGCCGCTGGCGAAGAAGCGCTGTAATTCTTTCCACGCGATACGCGAAGTTTCCAGATTGACCTTGGCGCGGAAAATTTCTTGCGGGTCAGTTTGGTGTAAATCCGGATGCGTCATCTCATCCTGTCCATCGGGGCTGCAAGTGTTATTTTTGTGGGCCATTCAGGTAATTGTTTTTCAACAGCATGTAATGCTCTGCAGAATAATGCAGATATGCGATTTCCTCTGTCGTCAGCGCACGCACAAGCTTGGCCGGACGCCCCATGTAGAGCATGCCACTCTCCAGTGTCTTGCCCGGTGAAATGAGACTTCCCGCGCCTAACATCACGTGATCGGGGATTACCACATCGTCCATGACGACGGAACCCATGCCGATCAGGCATTCGTTGCCTATGTTGCAGCCGTGGAGAATAACCGAGTGGCCAACCGTCACATAATCCCCGATCAGCAAGGGAGAACCTTCCGGTTTTTCTGGCGTCTTGTGGGACACATGCACCATCGTCAAATCCTGCACATTGCTTCCTTGCCCAATCACAATCCGGTTCACGTCGCCCCGCAACACGGCGTTGCACCAAATTGAGCAGTCATTGCCGATGTGTACGTCACCGATGACTTGGGATGAGGGATGCACGAAAACCCGATCACCGAGAACGGGCATATTATTAAGATAAGCAGCAACCGGCATAAAAGACTCCCATCTCCAATTTACGCCTCATTATCCAGCCAGTTTCCATTTCAGCATCTCACCCGCACGTAACGGCACCAGGCGATGTTCGCCAAACCCGATCGTCGCAGGTGCTTGCCATTCCTCTTTGCGCAATGTGATGCTTTGCGCATTGCGCGGCAAGCCGTAAAAATCCGCGCCGTAAAAACTGGCAAATCCCTCCAGCTTGTCCAACGCCCCGGCCTGTTCGAATACCTCGGCATAAAGCTCGATGGCGGCGTGGGCAGTGTAGCAGCCGGCACAGCCGCAGGAGGTTTCCTTGGTGCGTTGCGCATGCGGGGCGCTATCGGTGCCAAGGAAGAATTTTTTATTGCCGCCGGTAGCAGCTTTTACCAACGCCACGCGGTGGGCCTCGCGCTTGAGTACAGGCAGGCAGTAGTAGTGAGGATGAATGCCGCCGACCAGCATGGCATTGCGGTTGTACAGCAGGTGGTGTGCGGTGATTGTCGCGACGATATTATCAGGCCCATCACTCACGAACTGCACTGCGTCCCGGGTGGTGATGTGTTCGAACACCACGCGCAAGTCGGGCAAGTCGCGCAGCAAGGGTTGCAGCACACGCTCGATGAATACCGCCTCGCGGTCGAACACATCTATTACCGGATCTGTGACTTCTCCGTGTACCAGAAGCGGCATGCCGCAGTGCTGCATTTCTTCCAATACCGGGTAGGTCTTGCGCAAGTCGGTAACGCCCGCATCGGAATTGGTTGTCGCGCCTGCCGGATAGAGTTTTACGGCATGGACTATCCCGCTCTGTTTTGCCCGTCGAATTTCATCTGCCGATGTGTTATCCGTCAAATATAACGTCATCAATGGCTCAAAGACCAAACCCGCAGGCAAGGCGGCAAGAATGCGCAGGCGATATTTCTCCGCTTGTGCGGTAGTGGTCACTGGCGGGCGCAAGTTGGGCATGACGATGGCGCGGGCGAATTGACGTGCGGTATCGGGCAGTACGGAATGCATTAGCGCATCGTCACGCAGATGCAGGTGCCAGTCGTCGGGGCGGGTGAGCTGGATGTTCATCCTGCCATTCTAAAGGAATATTGAGGATTAGGCAGAGGGAAAGCCGTTGGGAAACCGTTAAAAATCCCAACGCCCCCCCAAGGAGAAATATTTTCGAGTCGTTTTTGAAGATTGTCCGTTTGTTGGGTTGTTATTAGTCAAATCTATGCCACCATCAACCTCCAGATTAAGATTGCTCCTCGCCTGGTAAGACAGCCTGAATGTGGGGCTGACTATCGACTCGGTTCCAGTCGAGTTGCCCGTTGAAAAATCATAGGAAGTTTGCCAATACAACCGCAACGAAGCATCTTCCGCCCATTTATCGGTTATGTTGGCATGGTTGGTCAATAAAAATGTTTCGCCCTTGGTTGAACTGCTTGTAGTGTATCCCAAGCTGAATACCGACACGTCACGCGTTGAAAACACACCGTTGCCGATCAAGCGGCCGTTTAAACTGTAATTATTGCCTGTTGAAGGGGTGGCCGCCACAAAACCATCCAGCGAACCGGGTATGTTTGTTCCGCTTTGCGGCATACCGGATGTATTCGAAACACTTATGTCGGCCCCTGCCTGCCACTTTTCCTTTACCTGCGTAGTTACGCCTAGTTGAACCGAATTGGCGTCGGCAGTTCTCAGTATTGCCAGTGCTTTCAAATCAGACTGGGAAAATCCATTCTGCAACATGGTGCTCATGGATGAAGGACTCCCAATTAAAGCATTGCTGATGCTTATAGAGGGAGTTTTTCTGTGATCCACAAGAAAGTTGTAGTTTGTTCCCGGAGCTCCGTTTAGCGTTCCCTGCAGGAGCGCTATATTTAGAACCTTGAACGAGGTGTCGTAATCCAGTGTGGCAAATGCATTCTTGCTCGTATCAAAATAGCGCATTTCCGCGCCCACTGCCTGGCGGTCAGAAATACCACCAACACTTTGGTTGACGGCATAGACGGAGCCGCCCCAACGTTCGTTGGTTGTGAGTCCCAGTCCCAACGAGACAAAAGTCGGCTTCGATCCCGTCGTGTAATCGGAAAGTTGTCCGGTCGACGCAGTTGCCTGCCATCTCGGCGTAAATCCATAACCGGCCGAAATACCGTCAAACCGCCCCATTACGCCGCCACCAGCCGGCGATTGACGACCGATACGGCTGGATAAATTGTTCTCCTTGTCTTTGAAGTCGTAGTAAGCGGCACTTAATCTGTTTGGACTTAATTCACTTCCTGAATTTGACAAATAATTCTTGGTATAGGTGTCTTGAAACACCAGACGGTTATCGTACCTTTCGTTGCGTGTGCGCATTGATGCGTTAATATTAGTTAATAACATCGACTGGTCGGTGATCGGAGTGGCTGAATTGGTAGCACCTGCAACATTTGTAAGGCTGGAGCCATGATAGTAATACATGGACAAACCGCCGTTTACGGTGGTATCAAAGCCTCTCTTCACTATGGAAACGTCTTGCGTTGATGGCACTGGTTGGCCTGTCGCCGGAGAGGTAACTTGAGCAGGCTGCACGGACAATAATTTTGCCAAAAGTTCTTTCACACGGGCAACTCCATCGCCCGTCGAATACATTTTCAAATACGCCTCATATTCCAGTTGCGCCTTGAATTTTTGACCAACCTTCTCTCTGGCGACGCCGATCAATTCCTGCGCATCCTGGGAGTACTTGTTGGGTGGCAATTGCAACACCCTGTTAAAAGAATCAATAGCCACGCCATATTGTATGGATTTCATCGCTTCGAGCCCCATCGTCATTAATGGTGCAGCCTGATTATCTGTTTCCGGAGATTGACTGGCCTGCGATGGTGCTGAGACAGCAGGAACAGGGGTAGCCACGATTGCCGAAGATATATTTGCAGGAGCTTGCGCTTTGTCAGGTTGAATAGTAATTACAAAACTTCGCTGATTCAGGCCGATGCGTACACTATATTCGGCGGGACGGCTAAACTCGACAACCAGTTTTGGTTCGGTAGTCAGGTCACGAACAGATACCGTAAAGCTCGGAATCAAATCCGAAGGCGGGGATTTTCGGGCTTCGTAGCCTTGCAAAGGATCAATGGCAGGATCCCCCAGCAATTTTAAATAGATCTCCAGATACTGTCCGTGCTGTTCCGGAAAATGCCGCAAATATTGTACTTGGCCGCTCAATTTAATTATGGCCGCGACCTTCCCATCTGCGGTGGTATTGAGAAGAATGTCATCAATTACTTGGGCCGACACATCGCTTATAAAGCATGACCACACCAGAAACGCAAAAAATATTCCCCTAATTTTCCGCGCACTTTTTATAAAGTCCATCTCATTGCTCCATGCGATTTTTTAAACAAACAATCCCCCAAATATCTCGAAGGGGCTTTATCTCGTCGGCTCAGACTTGAAATAGGTAGATTTCACAGCCTCAGTCCCAGTCATTTCATCACCGCCTTACTGCGAAACTCGCAAAGAGAGGGAAAAACGTGCATCGCGAGTTTTATTAGCCAAGGGGCGGCACAATTACCTTGCCCGTTAGCCCCCCCAGTTCGTGTATGACGAGCCTTGGCTGCCTAGTGGTCTATGGCAGCCAGAGCTCGAACAATCCTTGGAGGTTGACGCACCTTTATGACTCTTCGCCTGGAATCCGGAAGGCTCCAGATATGCCCCGGCACTGAGGTGGCAAGTCACGCAATAGATCGGACTTCCTCCGCCCTGAGCACCGTTATGAAGCGCCGTTGAGGATGTCATGGTTGTCCAGTTGGACGTGCCGCTATGGCAGGTACTGCAAGTCGAAGTTGTGGCAACCGCAGCGCCGATAATTGCCGTTGGGATATGGTTGGTAATGAATGTGGTGGATTGAGCACCTGTGGTTCCCTGTGTCGTATATGAGCCGCCATGGCACGTCGCGCAAGCAGTAGCCGTAACCACCGCATGATTCATTGTCGCCGTTAGAAAGCTCAGACTCGAAAAAGAGGCGGTATGGCACTGATCACACTGTGTGGTACCTGACGGGATGTGCGGGGGGTTCGTATACATTTTCCCAGCTCCGCCATTCGCATGGCAACCTGCGTTCGCGCAAGTACCGGCTGCGGCGGCAGCGGTCATGGTATGGCCACCCGCCGCACCTAGAAAGCTTGTGTAGTTGCCGGTGTTGGAAGGCGTGTGGCAAGATACGCAATCTCCGGTGACTACAACATGTCCGGGGAAGGAAGCGGTGCCCTTTGCGATCACGTTGTTGTGGCAATTCGAGCAACCGGTTGTAATACCGGTATGAGCAGGAAGGCCAGTCATATTCAGCAACAGGAATCCACCGACACTGTAGTTACCGGTGGAACTTGCAGTATGACAGTTTGTTCCGCAATCCTGAGCCGGATAATAGGCACTGCTGATATGCGTTGAGCTGTAGTTTTGCCCCACCACGCCAGTATAGGGAGAACTGGCCGCATTCGCGGTATGGCAAGTAGCACAAGTCGTCCCGCTCACGAGGCTGTGATTGGCCGTAAAAGGCAATGCTGAGGTGGCAAAACCGCCCGTGGTGACAACCGAACTTACGTGGCACGACTCGCAAGCGGTGCTCCCGACCGGGATATGAATACCCGGGTTCAAGGTAACCATTGTCGCTCCCTGATAAGTTTTACCAGTAGCATGACAGGTCGCACAAGCCGTCCCGGCAACAGCAGTATGCACCGTACTGTTTGTCCACGAATTTACAAAAGTGGTCGTACCGGTGTGGCAGGTACTGCAATCGCCGCTCGTGTACGGGATATGGGTGGCAGGTTTAACCACCACACCCACGTAACTTCCAGCATGGCAAGACGAGCAGGCCGTTCCTGTGACCGCTGTGTGAACCGCAGGCGCTGTCCAGGTTGTAAAGCTGGTATAACTATGGCAAGCGCTACAATCCAATGAGCCTATGGGAATATGATTCACAATCATGTTCTTGCCGCCTCCGGTACCAGAAGTTCCCGGGGTGCCGCCACCGTGACAACTAATACATGTTCCTGTCGGCGCAGTGGTGTGAGCACCCGTCGCCCCCAGGAAGGTGGTGTAGCCGCTGGTATTGGTCGAGGTATGACAGGAGTCACACGATGCCGTGGTAACAATGTGGGCTATGATGGAATTCTTTGTCACCACGCCAGTGAACCCCACTCCATCATTATGGCAGGTTGCACAAGGCGTGCCGCTTACCAGAGCGTGACCGGTCGATCCCATGGTCCATGCTGTCGCAAAGCCCCCGGTGCTGGTACTGGTGGGGGAGTGGCACGACTCGCACGAAATACCTGTAACCGGGACATGGAGGGTTGGGGATAACGTTACCAGTGTCGGCGCATTATAGAAGGTAATACCCGTAGCATGGCAGGTGGCGCAACCCGTCGTGATGCCGGTATGGTTCATTGTCCAGGTGGCAAAACCTCCCGGGGTGGTGGTGCTGGTGTGACATGTTTCGCAGGCGGCCGTGGTCACAATATGGGTCGCCGGCTTGCCCACCACTATAGTGGTAACCGTTGTACCCACATTAGCCCCGGTATGGCACGCCGCGCATCCGGTGGTAATCCCGGCATGGCTCATCGCCGGGTTGGGGTTTGCAAAACCGCCCGTATTGGTATTGGTGGTAGAGTGGCACGTTTCGCAGGTGGCCGAGGTTGTTACATGGTTCGCAGGTTTACCTAATACCACTGTTGAGCCCAAAGTTGCGCCTGTATGGCAAGTGGAACATCCCGAGGTATTACCGTTGGCGGAGTGATTCATCGTCCAGTTAGGGGCGGCAAAACCTCCGGAGCTGGTGCTGGTGATGGAGTGGCATTGTTCGCAGGCAAGGCTGGTCGAAATATGGTAGGTTGGTTTGACTACGACCCCCGCATAGCTGGCGGCATGACACGAGGCACAACCCGAAGTGATACCGGTATGGCTCATAGTCCAGCCGGTAAAAGTGGTGTAAGTGTGGCAAGCATCACAGTCGTCACCTGTTGGAATCGGGATATGTCCCACTGAAATTGCCTTGGCACCTGACGAGGCCACGATACCTCCCGGAGTGCCGCCGCCATGGCAGCCGGAACAGGTTGCTCCTAAACTGGGTTTGGGGTTGCTGGTATGGCTCCCTGACGCTCCCAGGAAGTTGGTGAATCCGCTGGTGTTGCTTGAGGTATGGCATGTATCGCATGCAGCCGTGGTCGGGAGATGGGTTGTGAGGGAGTTTTGCGCCACCACCCCCGTGTAAGGTGAAGTTGTTGCACCTTGGGTATGACAGGTTGCGCAGGGCGTCCCGCTAACGAGTGCGTGCCCTGAGGTTCCCATGGGTAAAGCGGAAGTGGCAAAGCCGCCGGTGCTGGTGATAGATGGAGAGTGGCACGACTCGCAAGCGGTGCTTCCGATCGGGATATGTATGCTCAGGGATTCAACTACAACACCCGAGTAGCTCTTGGTAGATCCATGGCAAGTCGCGCAAGCTGTCCCACTGACGGTGCTGTGAACCTGAGCGTTTGTCCAAGTGGTAAAACTGGTATAACTGTGGCAGGAGCCGCAGTCTGTGGTGCCCGTAGGAATGTGCCCGACACTTATGGCCTTGCCCTGGTTCAAACCAGCCGGATTACCTTGACCCAAGCCTCCCGGAGTACCTCCTCCATGACAGCTATAGCAAGTTCCCGTGGCCGGGGCAACGGTGTGAGCTCCCGATGCGCCCAGGAAGGTAGTGTAGCCGCTGGTGTTGGCAGCGGTATGGCAGGCCGTGCCGCAGTCTTGAGCCGCGTACGTAATATGGGACGAGGGTTTGGTCATTACGCCTGAGTAGGCCGCCCCTGTATCGTGGCAAGTCGCACAAGATGTCCCGCTGACGAGGGCGTGGCCATTTGTTCCCATGGGTAAAGCGGATGTAACAAAGCCGCCGACGCTAGTGCTTGCGGGGGCATGACATGACTCGCAAGGGGTGCTTCCAACCGGGACATGGATGGTAGGGGATAATGTGACCAGTGCCCCCACGTTATAAAAAGTGCTTGCTGTAGCATGGCAACTCGCACAACCTGTCGTGATGCCCGTATGGTTCATCGTCCAGGTAGCAAAACCGCCTGGGGTAGTGGTGCTGGTGTGACAATTCTCACATGCGACTGTAGTCGCAATATGGGTCGACGGCTTGCCAACAACGATGGTAGTAACCGTTGTTCCCACATTAGCTCCGGTATGGCACGTCGCGCATCCAGTTGTAATCCCGGCATGGCTCATCGCAGGGTTTGGAACTGCAAAACCGCCTGTGCTGGTGCTGGTGATCGAGTGGCACGTTTCGCAGGTTGCCGAGGTTGTTACGTGGTTCGCCGGTTTACCCAGCACTACCGTAGTACCCGCAGTTGTGCCGGTATGGCAGCTCGCACAACCGGTGGTAATGCCCGTATGGTTCATTGTCCACGTTTTGAACCCTCCGGGAACCGTGGTGTCGCTATGACATGCATTACAGTCAAGCGTGGTCAAAATATGTGATGCGGGTTTTGCCAACACCCCGGCTATGGATCCGCCGTGGCACGATGTACAGGTAGCTGCGCCTATAGAGGAGTGGTTAAAAGTTGCATTCAGGAAGGTGGTAAAGCCACTGGTATTGCCGGAGGTGTGACAGCTATCGCACCCTGTTCCTGCGGCGTATCCAATATGGGAAGACGATTTTGTCTTCACTCCTGTATACGCCACACCCGTGTCATGACAGATCGCGCAAGTCGTTCCGCTTACGAGGGCGTGGCCCGCAGTTGTAAAGGGCAAAGCGGATGTGGTGAAGCCGCCGGTAGCGGTGCCGGACGGAGAGTGGCACGATTCACATGCAGCGCTTCCTACCGGCACATGGTTGCTTGCAGATAATGTAACCAGCGTGGGCGCATTATAGAAGGCGCTGCCAATGCCATGACAGCTGGCGCATCCAGTGGTGATGCCGGTGTGGTTCATCGTCCAGGTTGCAAAACCGCCGGGCGTCGTAGTGCTGGTATGGCAGGACTCGCACGCAGCCGTGGTTACTATATGGTTCGCCGGTTTGACCATCGCTATGGTGGTAACCGTGGTGCCTACATTGACACCCGAAGTGTGGCAACTGGCGCATCCTGTGGTAATGCCAGTGTGGTTCATCGCCGGGTTAGGGACTGCAAAACCGCCCGTGCTTGTGCTGGTAATGGAGTGGCACGTTTCGCAACTGGCCGAGGTCGTTATATGGTTCGTCGGTTTGCCTAACACCACTGTGGTGCCCACAGTCGCACCGGTGTGGCAACTCGCGCAACCCGTCGTAATCCCGGCATGGCTCATAGTCCAGTTCTTAAAGCCGCCAGGAGTGGTCGTGTCGCTATGGCAGGTTTCACACGGGGCCGTGGTCGCAATATGGCTTGCAGGTTTGCCCAATACCACCGTATTTTTGGAACCGACTGTACCGCCAGTATGGCAACTGGCACAACCCGCCGTAATTCCGTTATGGCTCATCGTCCAGTTTACAAAACCTCCCGGAGTTGAAGTATCGGTGTGACAAGTCTCGCATGCGGCGGCGGTCGTGATATGTGTCGCAGGTTTTGTCATGACTCCCACGTATTGACCGCCGTGACAAGATGCACAGGCGGCAGAACCAATTGTTGAATGGTCAAACCCTGCCCCAAGAAAGGTGGTGGTACTGGTATGGCATAACTCGCACGGGGCAGTGGTCGGAATATGACGCGTTGCGGATTTGGTTACCGTTGCGATAAAATTTGCGCCCGTATCGTGACATGCCGCGCAACCGCTTGTTTGCTGGTCAACTGTATGGTACGTGGTGGTCACAAAACTGAAAGTGTTTTTGTGGCAACTGTCACATGCATCCCCAGTATTAACCGGAGGATGGTTAGATGGCATGCTCTTGATTGCATTGCTGCTGCCGTTGTGGCACGTCGAGCAGGGTTGGGTCACATTCGTGTGATCCATGACAACCGACTGAAAACTTGCCGTATTAGTGTGGCAAGTGTCACACGCCTTGGTTGTTTGAATATGATTCGGATCTTTTGGGGTAGCTGAGATTAGTCGTCCAACTGTGTGACATCCCGCGCAGTCTTTGGGCGTTCCTTTAAAATTTCCGCTTACATGGCACGTTTCGCATGACACGGCAAGGTGTGTACCGGTTAATGGGAATCCTGTCGTCAAATGGTTAAAACTGCTTTTAAAATGGGTAACCCCCGTCTGACCTGGCGCCGATTGCACGGGGACAGATGAAGCTGAGTCCTGCGCGAGGATTGCACAGGGGAAAGTCGCCAATATCAACATGCCCACTACCATAGAGATAGCGAAACCGCGTATGGCAAGCAGTCTGTTTAAAAGTTTGGTGTTCATGCGAATCTCCAAATTTTGTCTTCGAGCAAAAAACCTATCAAACTTGTTTTCAAAGAAATCCGGCAGCACTTTTCATTTCAGCGCAAGACTAATAAATCACAGACGTTCAAGCAATCCCTTTGGTCGGCATTCCACGCGGGGATGAATGGCTGAGCCATTCAGATGGGCGGTAGAAATAACCCGACGCAGGGTATTATTGATAACTTTTGTTGCAACTATACGACATAGCTAACCGCTATAGCCGGTACAACCCATCGGCATTGGCTTTGAAGGATAAGGGCAACAATCTTTAGCCGCGCCCCGACAGTGCCAACAACTAGATGGAATCATTACACACTCATGTGTAATATTATTACACGTAACTAATGTATCAACAAGGTTTTTTAGTTGAGGTTTTTTATTTGGAGATAACCACGCGGCCAACGAAGGTGATGCTGGGGAAAGTCCGGTTCAATACCTTGCTGGTAAAGTTGGACATAAGAGTTCCGTTATCAAACTGGATCGCATCGCCTTTTTTTGCGGCAGTGGCAGAAGGCACAATAGTCGCGAGCCAGCGGCTTTTGCTGTCCTGCATTACTTCAAGGTAAGTGTATTGTTCAACATTGATGACGCTAAGCACTTGGGCCTTTTGTGTCAGTGGAGGTTCAGGTGCAGTCTCAGTCATCTTGGATGTACCCAGGATAGAATGCTCAACAGGCAGGGAAGCTACAGGTGTGACAACCGGGGCAGGGGACGCGGGTGCTTCCGCAGCCTTTTGGCCGCAAGCGGTCAGAGAAAAAACTATCAATGCAACAAGCGGAGATGAGAATTTCATTTAGCTATTTACCTTTACGTTGGAAACACACGATAATCAAGAGGTGCCCGGCTAAAGCCACATAGTCATTTGCAAGTTCAAGTCCGTTTTATTGCAACACTCTGCCATTTGACTTGATCGTTTTCCACGAGGTCACCATGTGGCAGCGCTCGCACTGCCGACCAAAGTCGCCGTTGTGTTCATCGTCTTTGTCATGGCAACTGACGCATGTACTGGCCAAGTCAATTTTTTTATCCACCGGCTTCTGATGGCAATCATAGCATTTTGCATCTTTGTGTTTGTCTTCTAACTTAAAGCTTGTTTTGTCATGATCAAAATCCCATACCTTCCAGTCACGGGTGTTATGGCACGTTTCACAGCCCGTCCCCAACCGGCGTTTGTGGGTATCTTGCTTTTCATGGCAGGACCAGCAGT
>CAIQPV010000380.1 GCA_903873725.1 uncultured Nitrosomonadales bacterium | reverse complement strand
CGGGTTGCCTCACTTCCCAACTTAAGGAACAGCACATTACTGTCAACTACCTACAACCTTTGACCAACCATTGGCGTATCAACGGAGCTCCCCTACCGCGAAGCGGTTTCGTCCATTGGATAGCATCAGGTCAAATTTAAAAACTGGATGCAGGAAAGCTGCCGGTCGCCAGCGGCAGTTATGGGTTAATTTCCGGCAGTCGCCAACGTCTGTTTTCGGACAGTTCAATTTAAAATTGCATGTAGCTGAAGTAGTAAAAACAATTGTATCAATCTGACTGTTTGTGTCAGACCAAGTATGGGCTAATACACATAAGGGATTATGAAGTTGCTTTTGTCTCTGTTAGTCCATCATGCCAAGGATGACGGCCTTGCCATTCGATAATTTTTGTAACGCGCTCTTTATCTTCGTCTTCTTGGTCGTGTGATTGATGCAGGAGTCGCGCATGGTATGATGTGCGCCTTTTCAGGGCTTTGCCCGAACATTTTTCATGGTGATGGTGATTAGATGAAAAGCAGTGAAATACGCCAAAAATATTTAGACTTCTTTGCCTCCAAAAGCCATGCCGTGGTCGCTTCGAGTTCGCTGGTGCCGCACGAAGACCCGACGCTGTTGTTTACCAATGCGGGGATGAACCAGTTCAAGGACGTGTTCCTCGGTTTCGACAAGCGGCCTTACACCCGCGCCACCTCTTCGCAGAAATGCGTGCGCGCCGGGGGCAAACACAACGATCTGGAGAATGTCGGTTATACCGCGCGTCACCATACTTTTTTCGAGATGCTGGGCAACTTCAGTTTCGGCGATTATTTCAAGCGCGAGGCGATTCATTATGCGTGGGAGTTGCTTACGGCTGTATTCAAACTGCCCAAAGATAAGCTCACCGTTACCGTGTATGCCGAAGATGACGAGGCCTATGACATCTGGACCAAGGAAATCGGCGTGCCTGCCGAGCGGGTGATCCGCATCGGTGACAACAAGGGCGCGCACTACGCTTCGGATAATTTTTGGATGATGGGCGACACCGGGCCGTGCGGCCCCTGCACGGAAATTTTCTACGACCACGGCGAGCATATTCCCGGCGGCCCGCCCGGCAGTCCGGGGGAAGACGGCGACCGCTTCATCGAAATCTGGAATAACGTGTTTATGCAGTTCAACCGCGACGAGGCAGGCGTGATGCACCAGCTACCCAAGCCTTCGGTGGATACCGGTATGGGCCTGGAGCGCATCGCGGCGGTATTGCAGCATGTACATTCGAATTATGAAATCGACTTGTTCCAAACTCTGATCAACGCGGCGGCACGTGAAACCTCTGGTGCCGATCTGGATAGCCCGTCGCTTAAGGTGCTGGCCGACCATATCCGCGCCTGCTCCTTCCTCATCGCCGACGGCGTGATTCCCGGCAACGAAGGACGCGGTTACGTATTGCGCCGCATTATTCGCCGAGCCATCCGCCATGGCTACAAATTGGGTGCGCGCACGGCATTTTTCCACAAGATGGTGCCGGATCTGGTCGGCGAAATGGGTGTGGCTTTTCCCGACCTGGCGGCAGCTCAAGTGCGCGTGACAGAAATCCTCCGCCAGGAAGAGGAACGTTTTTTTACCACCATCGAACATGGCATGGCGATTCTTGAAGCCGATCTGTCAGAGATGACGAAGCAGGGAATTTCGATATTCAACGGCGAGACAGCATTCAAACTGCATGATACTTTTGGTTTTCCGCTCGATCTGACCCAGGACGTCTGCCGCGAACATGGCGTCAGTGTGGATGCCGCAGCTTTCGACAAGGCGATGGCGCGGCAGAAGGATCAGGCGCGTGCCGCCGGCAAGTTCAAGATGGCAGCCAACCTTGATTACGCCGGTCCGACTACCGCCTTTCATGGCTATGAGCTGCTGGAAAATAAGGGCAATGTGCTGGCTCTATACAAGGACGGCGTGTCGGTCAACGAATTGAGCGAGGGCGAGATGGGCGTGGCGGTGCTGGATGACACCCCTTTCTATGCCGAGTCCGGCGGGCAGGTCGGAGACCGAGGTGTATTGCACAGCGTGCATGGCATTTTCGCGGTGGAAGATACGCAGAAGATACAGGCCAGCGTTTTCGGCCATCACGGCGTGGTGAAGACCGGCAAGCTGAGCGTGGGCAACGGGGTCTCGGCTCGCGTGGATATGCAGGCGCGCGCACGTACCGAACGCAATCACTCCGTCACCCACCTGATGCACAAAGCGTTGCGCGAAGTACTGGGCGGCCATGTGCAACAAAAAGGTTCGCAGGTTGATCCTGAAAAAACACGCTTCGACTTTGTTCACACCCAGCCGATGACCGATGCGGAGATACGCAAAGTGGAAAGCATCGTCAATGCGGAAATTCTGGCCAATGCTGCATGTCAGGCACGTGTAATGTCCATCGAAGCGGCACAAAAAACCGGTGCGATGATGCTGTTCGGAGAAAAGTACGGCGACGAAGTGCGCGTGCTGGATATTGGTTCGTCGCGCGAGCTGTGTGGCGGAACCCATGTAAAAAGGACGGGCGATATCGGGCTGTTCAAGATACTTGGTGAAAGTGGTGTGGCGGCAGGCGTGCGACGTGTGGAAGCAGTGACGGGCGAGGGAGCCTTGTGTTATGTGCAGCAACAGGAGCAGCAGTTGCAGGAAGTCGCAACGGCTCTCAAGGCGCTGCCTGGTGAGGCTGCCGCACGTGTGATACAGATACTCGACCACGCGAAGGCGCTGGAAAAAGATCTTGCCGCGCTGAAATCAAAGCTGGCTTCAGCTCAGGGTGACGAACTGCTGAATCAGGCGGTCGACATCAACGGCGTCAATGTACTGGCTGCGCTACTGGAAGGTGCGGACAGCAAGACGCTGCGCGAGACACTGGACAAGCTCAAAGCCAAACTCAAGTCAGCAGCCATCGTGCTGGCAACCGTCAGCGAAGGCAAGGTCAGCCTGATCGCGGGTGTGACGGCGGATGCCACTGCAAAAGTCAAGGCGGGCGAATTGGTGAATTTTGTCGCGCAGCAAGTCGGTGGCAAGGGCGGCGGCAGGCCTGACATGGCGCAGGCGGGCGGCACTGAACCGGCTAATCTGGGGTTTGCACTGGCGTCTGTTACAGCTTGGGTTAAAGAAAAATTGTAGTTCCAACCGGATGATTCATCTGGTGACGACCATCAGTGGGTTTTGTAGGCTGGCGGTG
>CAIQPV010000379.1 GCA_903873725.1 uncultured Nitrosomonadales bacterium | reverse complement strand
GATTTTCTCGCCAACATGAGCCACGAAATCCGCACCCCGATGAACGGGATCATCGGCATGACCGAATTGGCCCTGGATACCGAGCTCACGCCGGAGCAGAGAGAATATCTGTCGCTGGTCAAATCCTCCTCCGATTCCCTGCTGCACATCGTCAATGACATCCTGGATTTTTCCAAGATCGAATCGGGCAAGCTGCACATCGAGAATATCGAATTCTCGCTGGAACACACCTTGCGCGACACGATGAAATCACTGGCCGTGCGCGCGCACCAGAAAAATCTGGAGTTGTTGCTGCATGTTGCTCCGGACGTTCCCGATCGTTTGCTGGGCGACCCCGGACGTGTACGTCAGGTGATCGTGAATCTGGTCGGCAATGCCATCAAATTCACCGAGGCCGGAGAGATTGAGGTGTCGGTGCATTGTATCGAGGGAGCGCCGGAAGACCATGCCAGGATGCAATTCAGCGTGCGCGACACCGGCATCGGCATTCCGCGTGATAAATTCAATACCATTTTTGAATCATTCTCGCAGGCGGACACCTCCACCACGCGAAAATACGGGGGAACCGGCCTCGGGTTGACCATCTCGGCGCAACTGGTCAAGTTGATGGGAGGGCATATCGAAGTGGATAGCCAGGTGGGCAAGGGCAGTACCTTCCAGTTTACACTGCCGATGAGAATCATCTCGTTTAATCCATTGGCGAACTACCAGCGCACGGGACGCATTGCCGGGATGTCCGTATTGGTGGCGGACGACAACGCCACCAATCGCAGGTTGCTGCAAGAGATGCTGCAAAACTGGAAAATGTCTCCGACCCTGGTGGAGAATGGCGCTCAGGCGCTGGCTGAACTGGAACGCGCGGCGAAAGGCGGCCATCCTTATCAGGTGGCGTTGCTGGACTTGCAAATGCCCGGCATGGATGGCTTCGAACTGGCGGAACAGATACGCAAACATCCCGATCATGTCGGCGCCACAGTGATGATGCTCACTTCCCAGGGACAACGGGGAGATGCGCTGCGCTGCCGCGAACTGGGCATCGCAAGTTATTTGACAAAACCGATCTCGCAGTCTGAACTACTGGACTCGATCATGACAGCAATAGGTGAACCAATGCAACCCGACACTGCTCCCATTACCCGGCATTCCTTGCGCGAAACACGACGCAAGCTCAATCTGCTGCTGGCTGAAGATAACAAGGTTAACCAGACGCTGGCCATCAGGCTGCTGGAAAAATTGGGGCACCGGGTCACGCTGGCAATCAACGGCATCGAAGCCGTTCAGCACTGGCAGAACGGGCAGTTCGATGCGATCCTGATGGATGTGGACATGCCCGAGATGAACGGCTATGAAGCCACTGCACGTATCCGGGAACTGGAACTGGATACCGGGAGGCATATTCCCATTGTGGCGATGACTGCCCATGCCATGCAGGGCGCCCACGAGGAATGTCTGCGCCACGGCATGGATGGATATCTGACCAAGCCGATTGATACCGAAGTGTTGTGGCACGAGCTGGATAAGCTGGCGCAGGGTCCGGCGGCTGGCGCAGTGCAAGAACAGAAACCGGCACTCCCCGTGGTGGACTTCGATCAGGCGCTGCAAACGATGGATGGCAACCGCGAATTGTTCGACGAGATCGTGCGCCTGTTTCTGGAAGATGCACCGCCTCATCTGCAGCATGTCAAAGACGGCCTGGCGCAAGGCGACGCAAAAGTGGTGCGGCATAGCGCGCACACATTAAAAGGCATGGTCAGCATCTTTGCCGCTGAACGAACCCGGCAAGCGGCAGAGCGGGTTGAAAAAATTGCCGGCCAGGGCAGTTGCGAGGGTTGCGGGGATGCGGTGGCCGAACTGGAAATTGCGCTGGCTGAATTGCTGGCGGCTATCAACAGCTATTGCGGATGACTTGCTTCGGCCCGGGCAATTAGACCAAAATTCGTCATTCCCGTGCAGTCGGGAATGATCGAATGGAGTATTCGGGTTTGAAATGCCCTGCATGTTAAAGTACGATTTTGGTGTTTTAGTGCTTGCCCTGACCGGGATGATCTGATGAGATTCGTATCGTATTTGCTGCTGACTGTAGCCTATGTAATCAGCGGCAAACT
>CAIQPV010000378.1 GCA_903873725.1 uncultured Nitrosomonadales bacterium | reverse complement strand
GGGAAATTGTAGGTGCGGATGCGCTCGGAGCGGTCGCCGCTGCCCACCAGCGATTTGCGCTCGGCGGCCAGTTTACTGTGTGCCGCGCGCTCTTCCTTGTCCTTGATGCGCGCGGCCAATACCGACATCGCCTGCGCTTTGTTTTTGTGCTGCGAGCGCCCATCCTGGCATTCCACCACGGTGCCGGTGGGAAGGTGGGTGATACGCACGGCAGAATCAGTCTTGTTGATGTGCTGGCCGCCCGCACCGGACGCGCGGAAGGTGTCGATGCGCAGATCGGCAGGGTTCAGCACCACGTCGCTGACTTCGTCCGCTTCCGGCAATACGGCCACGGTGCAGGCAGAGGTGTGGATGCGCCCCTGTGCTTCAGTCTCCGGGACGCGCTGTACGCGGTGCGCGCCTGATTCAAATTTCAGCACCGAATAGGTGCCCTGCCCGATGATGCGCGCGATGATTTCCTTGAAGCCGCCTTTTTCGCCGGGACTTTCCGAGATGATCTCGACCTGCCAGCGATTGCGCTCGGCAAAGCGGGTATACATGCGGAACAAGTCGCCCGAAAATAAGGCAGCTTCATCCCCTCCTGTTCCTGCGCGCACTTCCAGAAATACATTGCGCTCGTCGTTGGGGTCTTTAGGCAATAACTGCTTTTGTAAATCGACTTCGAGTTGTTCCAGGCGCGCGCGCCCCTCTTTCACTTCGGTATCGGCGAACTCACGCATCCCGGGATCGTCAGCCATTTCCAGCGCAGTGGCAATGTCCGCTTCGCAGGCCTGATGGGCATGGTACAACTCGACTACCGGTTCAATCTCGGCGCGCTCGCGGTTGAGTTTGCGGAAGCTGTCCATGTCGCGCGTGGCATCTTCGCTGCTCAACAGGCGACCGACCTCAACCAGACGCTCGCCCAGTTGGGCGAGTTTGGCGGCAATGCTGGGCTTCATTCGGGGGTGTGCAGGTGATAGATACGATGCACCATGTCAAGATAGGCATCGCGTTCTCCGGCCTGTACCTGATTAAGCGTATGGGTCGGAGCGTGCAGAAATTTATTGGTCAGGCTGTTGCTAAGCGACTCCAGCACTTTTGCCGCATCTTCGCCTTTAGCCAGCATGCGCAGCGCTTTTTCCATTTCGTGGCGCCGGTGGCGCTCGGCGTTGTCGCGCAGCGCCCGGATAGTGGGCACGACCTCGCGTGATTCCATCCAGTGAATAAAGTTGGCCACGCAAGAATCAATAATCACTTCGGCCTCTTGAACTGCGCCTTGACGCGCATCTTGTCCGTCGCGCACCACTTCTGCCAAATCATCCACGGTATAGAGGAACACATCATCCAGTTCGGAGACTTCTTCCTCGACATCGCGTGGCACGGCCAGGTCAACGATGAACAGCGGCCGATGTTTTCGAAGTTTCAATGCGCGCTCAACCATGCCTTTACCCAAAATCGGCAAGGGACTGGCGGTACTGGTCACGATGATGTCATGGTGCGCCAATTGCTCCGGCAGATCGTTCAGCGTGATGGCATGGCCGTTGATCCGTCGGGCCAAAATCTCGGCGCGTTCCAGTGTGCGGTTTGCGACAGTGATGCGCTTGGGTGAACGTGCCGCGAAATGTACCGCATTCAGCTCGATCATCTCGCCCGCGCCGATGAACAGTACATTCTGTTCGGAGATGGAGGGAAAAATACGTTCGGCCAGTTTTACCGCCGCCGCCGCCAGGGAAACCAGGTTGGCACCAATCTCTGTCTGGGTGCGTACATCCTTGGCTACAGAAAAAGTGCGCTGAAACAACTTGTGCAGCAGGAAGCCCAATGTGCCCGCCTGTTCCGCGCAGCGGACCGCCTGTTTCATCTGTCCCAGAATTTGCGGTTCGCCCAGCACCATCGAATCCAGCCCGCTGGCGACGCGGAAGGCGTGCTTCACCGCCTGCTCGCGTGGGAATGTATAGAGATAAGGTTCTATGTCGCGCGCTTCCATCTGGTGGTAATTAGCCAGCCAGTTGACGATGCGTTCGGGAGCCTGCGTGCTGCAATATACCTCAGTGCGGTTGCAAGTGGAAAGGATGGTCGCTTCCTTGGCCGCGCCTTGCTCGACCAGATCGTGCAATGCCGGTTCCATAGCTTCGGCATTGAATGCCATCTGCTCGCGCACGGCAAGCGGCGCGGTTTGATGGTTGATGCCAAAGGTGAATAGCTGCATAGGTAAGAACGGCCACTGGTTTGAACGTATTTGCCGATTATAGTGTCTCGTTGTCACGAAAGCCAGCTAAGCCGTGGAATGATGCCGCTATTCCCGGGCCTGATTTCGTTACCCGGATTTTTTGGCAAGCCGCTGCAGCGCGTTTTTCAGCGGTGAATCGGGCAGCTCCTCCGCCAATTTAATCAGCCGCTTACGCCCGGCGGGACTCAACGCTGGTGGGGTAACTTTGCTTTCAGCAGCAGGCAATGTCACTTGCACCTTAACCTGAATTCCAGTAACCTCACATCCTCTGTTTTGGAACTGACTGGTTAACTCAGGGGCGAGTTGGCGCAACTTTGCGGCTATCGCGCCATTATTCGCGCCAAGCGTCAGGATTTTCCCTTCCAGTTGCAGTACACGGCTGTAACGTATCAGGGATGCCGGTGCAATTTGCCCGTAATGCTGCTGCAATGCCAGTAGTTGTCCTGCTTTGCCGGTTAATTGACGCAGCTCGGGGCTGGCGTTGAAGTAAGAATTCAAACGTTGCGACACGGCATTAAAATTAATAATTTCAGGGGTGAAACGTGGATATTATTCTAGTTTCCAGTCGCTTTGCAAAAGCGCGTACTATTACGCTTAACGGCAGGCATTTAATATTCGCCGCGACATTGATTTTTGGCGCGATGCTGGCGGTCGCTTTTGCGGCGCAACATGCTATTTCGCGCTTTCAGCCGGAGGTGCCGGGCACCCAGACGGAACTGCAACAGAAACAGCAATCCTACTTGCGCGATGGCATTGATGCTTTGGCTGTGCGCGTTGGACAAATGCAGGCACAGTTGCTCCGTCTGGACACGCTCGGCTCGCGTTTGGCCAAGCTGAGCGGAATGAGACCCCAGGAATTCAATTTTGAACAGGCGCCGCCGCAGGGGGGGCCTTTTGTGCCGGCTGCCCAGCAGGATATATCCATGTCCAGCCTGGAGCGCCAACTGGCAAACCTGTCGGAGTTGTTGAACGACCGCAACGACAAGCTGGTGGCGATGGAAACACTGCTGTTGCAGGACAATCTCGACAAGAAGAAATTCCCATCCGTGGCCCCGGTCAGCGAAGGGGATTATTCCTCGAATTTTGGCTGGCGCATCGATCCCTTTACCGGCAAGAACGCGATGCATGAGGGAGTCGACTTCATGGCGCCGGAAGGCACGCCCATCATGGCCTCTGCGGCTGGCGTCATAGTGTATGCCGGGTTCCATCCGCAGTATGGTAATATGGTGGAAATTGATCACGGTAATGATATTGTCACGCGCTACGGGCATGCTTCCAGGTTGTTGGTTACAGTCGGACAGGTAGTCCGGAGCGGGCAGGAGATTGCCGAAGTGGGCAGCACAGGCCGCTCTACCGGCAGCCACCTGCACTTTGAAGTGAGATACAAGGGTATCGCCCAGAACCCCCGGCGTTTCCTGGAAAGCGCCGCGAGTTGAAGGTGACGGTTTGATGATCGGGGGTGAGGTGTGGCGCCTCACCCTTTTTGTTTTTGCAGCACGAATTGAATCCAAGAAAAAGAGATGATTTCCAATATATTGAAAAGTGTTTTCGGTAGCCGTAATGACCGTTTGCTTAAGGAGTATCGCCAGACCGTTTTGGCGATCAATGCCCTCGAAGCGGAAGTGAAGAAGCTGTCTGATGAGGAATTGCGGGGCAAGACGGAGCTTTTCAAGCAGCGCCACACACAAGGGGAGTCGCTCGATGCATTGCTGCCTGAGGCATTCGCCGTGGTTCGCGAGGCCGGGCAACGCGTATTGCAGATGCGCCACTTCGATGTACAACTGATAGGCGGCATGGTGCTGCACTACGGCAAAATCGCCGAAATGCGCACCGGCGAAGGCAAAACCCTGATGGCAACCCTGTCTGCATACCTGAACGCCTTGTCCGGCAAGGGTGTTCATGTGGTTACCGTCAATGATTATCTGGCCAGCCGCGATGCCGAATGGATGGGGCGCTTATACCGTTTCCTCGGTCTTTCGGTCGGCGTAATCCTGTCGCAGATGGATCATGCCGACAAACAGGCAGCTTATGCCGCCGACATCATCTACGGCACCAACAACGAATTCGGTTTCGACTACTTGCGCGACAATATGGCGACGCACGCCAACGAGCGCTTCCAGCGCGGACTGAACTACGCCATCGTGGACGAGGTGGACTCCATCCTGATAGACGAGGCGCGCACACCGTTGATTATTTCCGGCCAAGCCGAAGATAATGTGGAAGTCTATCTGCGGATGGACAAACTGGTGCCCAGCCTGACGCGCCAACTGGAAGAGAATGGTCCCGGCGATTTTAGCGTGGATGAAAAGGGACACCAGATACTGCTGACCGAAATCGGGCATGAACACGCCGAGCAATTGCTCGGTAAAGCCGGTCTTTTGCCGGAGGGCGGCAGCCTGTACGACCCTGCCAACATTACGCTGATCCATCACCTGTATGCCGCCTTGCGCGCGCATGCGCTATACCACCGCGACCAGCATTATGTGGTGCAGGACGGCGAAGTAATTATCGTGGATGAATTCACCGGACGCCTGATGTCCGGGCGACGCTGGTCGGACGGATTGCACCAGGCGGTTGAAGCCAAAGAGGGCGTGCCCATCCAGAAAGAAAACCAGACGCTCGCGTCCATCACCTTCCAGAATTATTTCCGCATGTACAACAAGCTGGCCGGGATGACCGGTACGGCGGACACCGAGGCCTATGAGTTTCAGCAGATCTACAATCTGGAAACCGTAATTATCCCTCCGCACCGTCCCACCATCCGCAAGGACATGATGGACAAGGTTTACCTGACCACGGGTGAAAAATACACGGCAGTGATTGCGGATATTCAGGATTGTTACAAGCGCGGCCAGCCGGTGCTGGTGGGCACGACTTCAATTGAAACATCGGAACTGCTGTCCAGCCTGCTTGAAAAAGAAAAGCTGCCGCATCAAGTGTTGAATGCCAAGCAACATGCGCGTGAAGCTGAAATCGTTGCACAGGCGGGGCGCCCCAAGATGGTTACCATCGCCACCAATATGGCCGGTCGCGGCACTGACATCGTGCTGGGCGGCAATGTGGAGAAACCCATCGAGTTGCTGCGTATGGACGAGAGCCTGGATCACGCAACGCGCACCCAGCGTATCGAACAATTGCGCGCCGAATGGAAACCGATCCACGAGCAGGTCATTGCCAGCGGGGGGTTGCACATTATCGGCACCGAGCGTCACGAGTCGCGCCGCGTGGACAACCAGTTGCGCGGTCGCGCAGGACGCCAGGGCGATCCCGGTTCCAGCCGCTTTTATCTGGCACTGGAAGACCCGCTGCTGCGCATCTTCGCCTCCGATCGCGTGGCCGCGATCATGAATAAATTCAAGTTGCCGGAAGGCGAGGCTATCGAGCATACCTGGGTGACGCGCGCGATTGAGAACGCGCAACGCAAGGTAGAGGCACGCAACTTCGACATGCGCAAACAGATTCTGGAATACGATGACGTTGCCAATGACCAGCGCAAAGTGATCTACCAGCAGCGCAACGAATTGCTGGAAAGTACGGATATTTCAGAAACGATTTCGGCGATGCGCGACAGCGTGCTGGACAACACCATCAGTGAATACATTATCCCGCACAGTATGGAAGAACAGTGGGATGTGCCGGCGCTGGAAAGGATACTGGTTGCTGAATTCCAGTTGAACCTGCCGCTGGTGCATTGGCTGGAAGAAGACAAAAAGCTCGACGAACTGGGTTTGCGTACAAAAATATTTCAGGCCGCGCAGCAACAGTACCAATCCAAAGTCGATATGGTAGGCGCGGAAGGTATGCATCAGTACGAACGCATCATCATGCTGCAAAGTCTGGATACGCACTGGCGCGAACACCTGGCGGCTCTGGATCACCTGCGCCAAGGCATCCACTTGCGCGGCTATGCCCAGAAGAACCCGAAACAGGAGTACAAACGCGAGTCGTTCGAATTGTTTGCCGCCATGCTGGAAGCCATCAAGCGCAACGTCACTCTGATGCTGATGAATGTGCAAATTCGTACCGAGCAGGATATCGAAGCGGTGGAGGCTCCCCCGGCACCGGAAAATGTGCAGTATCATCATGCCGATTACGAAGAAGCACTGGCGCAAACTGATACCGCAAAAGAAGAACATCAGCCATTCGTGCGCGGTGGAGAGAAGATCGGACGCAATGATCCCTGCCCGTGCGGTTCAGGAAAGAAATACAAGCAGTGCCACGGAAAGTTGAGTTAATCGACTATTTGTTCCTGATTTCTGGAGGATGTCCAAATGACCACAGACGAAATAATTTTGCAGGCGCTACGCAATTCGACCCTGTCCGAGGAATTGCGGGATTCAGAGGTTGAGCTATTGGCTAGCCTTATAACGGTGCGTGATTACAAGGCGGGTGAGTTAATTCTGAAGCCCGGCGACTCGGAGCTGAAGGACACCCTGCTGATTCTCGGTAGCGGCGATGTTGAAGCCACGGCCACGGCGAGTGGAGAGCAAGTGACCTTGCACTTGCTGCAGCCCGGCGATCTGGCCGGGATCATCGGGTTTGTTGGCGGTAATGTGATGCAGATCAGCGCAACCGTGGTCGCCAAGTCGGACAGCAGGCTATTGCTGCTGGATCGCGCGCGTTTTGAATCACTGCTCAACGCCAACCCTGCCATCGTGTATTACGTAATGCGCGGTATCGTGCGCAACGTCCATGGCATTGTGCGCCGCATGAACATGCAATCGGTGGAAATGAAAAACTACGTGTTCAAGCAAGGTGGCCGCTACTGATGGGTGCCTTTGAAAATCCACAATTAAACCGGCATGATGAAATTGCCGGTCATTCCTTTCTTGCAAGTCTGTCGCGCGCATCCGCCACGGCGAAATTTCATTTACGCCTGATATTTTGCGAAATCTGAATTTTTAGAGGCCCTTATATGCCGGTTAATTTGTTTGCCCCCACCCCGGCTTCTCTGCTACCCGTCAAAGGCATACGGCTGGGCACGGCAGAAGCGAACATCAAGAAGCCCAACCGCAAAGATTTACTGGTCATGCAACTGTCACCACAATCCACGGTTGCGGGTGTATTCACACAGAACTGTTTCTGCGCTGCCCCGGTTATCGTGACACGCGAGCACCTTGCATCTGGCAAAGGCGTGCTTGCGCTGGTGATCAACACCGGCAACGCCAATGCCGGCACCGGCGATCTTGGGTTGGCTGCAGCCCGTGCTACCTGTATGGAAGTTTCCCGCTTGCTGGGTTGCGAGCCGGAGCAGGTACTGCCGTTCTCAACCGGGGTAATTATGGAAGTTTTGCCGCTTGAGCGCATTGTGGATGGCTTGCCCGCTTGCGTGGCGAATCTGGCGGCAGACAACTGGTTCGATGCAGCGCATGCCATCATGACCACGGACATCGTTGCAAAAGCTGTGTCACGGCAAATTTTGCTTGGTGGTGTCACTGTGACCATTACCGGCATCGCCAAGGGATCCGGCATGATCCATCCAAATATGGCTACCATGCTTGGTTATATCGCCACCGATGCAGCCGTTGCGCAACCAGTCCTGCAACAGATGTTGATACACGCCAGCGATGCTTCTTTCAATTGTATTACTGTGGATGGGGACACCTCCACCAATGACTCTCTGATGCTGATTGCCTCCGGCGCGAGCGGGGCTCCCGCAGTTACCGGCGTTGACAGCGCGGAGTTCGCTCAATTGCAGGCAGCCGTTACCGAAGTGGCAACATTATTGGCGCAAGCCATCGTGCGTGACGGGGAGGGCGCGACCAAGTTCATCACTGTCAGGGTGGAAGGCGGCACCAGCGTTGCCGAATGCAAGCAGATTGCTTATGCCGTGGCGCGCTCCCCGCTGGTCAAAACCGCGTTCTTTGCTTCCGACCCAAATCTCGGTCGCATCCTTGCTGCCATTGGTTATGCCGGAGTACAGCTCGACGTGCAGTATCTCAAATTGTATCTGGACGACGTGCTGGTGGCCGAGCATGGCGGACGCGCGGCCAGCTACCGCGAGGAAGACGGCCAACGCGTGATGCAACAGGGCGATATCACTGTCCGTGTAGTTCTGGAACGCGGTACAGCGGTAACTACCGTGTGGACTTGCGATTTTTCCTATGATTACGTGAAAATAAACGCAAGTTATCGCAGCTAATTAAGTTTAAGAATGAACATTTCCAAGTATGCAAATCTCGTAATCATTTTGACATTTTTGGCATTCTCCACGCCAGCCATGACTGCCACGTATCAAGATGTGGAGACAAGCTTCAACCCCTATATCAAAGAGTTCCCCGGCTTCAATGGCTTAAAGCCTGGTCTGGTTATCCAGAAAAACAATATGGAACAATACAAAACCATATTGGATCCTGGTTTGCAATTAGTAATTGCCAATGGCTGGTATGAATTAAAAGTGGGGGTTACAACTCAATTCCCCATTAATCCTAAATTTATCGAAGCTACCAGGGCTAACCTGAATAAATCCAAGTTAGCGGGTAGGGTTGGCGACATTGAAAATTATGTGGCTGGACGTCCTTTTGTCGAAGAGCCGGATTTAAAGGATTCACGTGCGGGTGAAAAACTTGCCTGGAATTTTAGAGCGGGTGCAGGTATTGGTGATAATGCCGTTATTGCCCCGTTTTATTGGAGGTATCGTGATTTGATGAGCGGGAAAATTGAAAAAACAGTGAAGTTCTCGTTTAATTTCCTTAAATATAAACACCGTATCGATGATCCCGCCCCTGATATCAAACCGAATCCGGCAGATATAGCTGTTGCG
>CAIQPV010000377.1 GCA_903873725.1 uncultured Nitrosomonadales bacterium | reverse complement strand
GCCGGAAAAATCCACATTGAATGCAGCAGGAATCATATCTTCCTGGCTTGGGGAACTGGCTGATTGGCGTGGTGCCCGCTTTCCGGCACGGCTTGACGCCCTTCCGCCCGGTCAGGCGATTGTATTTGCGACAAACTTTGACAGACCGAGTTTCTTGAGCAAATATCCGAAAATCGAGGGGCCCACACTTGAAATGATAACAAACCCTATCGATCGGCATTCAAAGCTGCTTCTGGTGCTGGGCAGGGATGGAAACGACCAGAAAATTGCAGCACAGACTCTAGTGTTAGGCAACGCAGCCTTGGCTGGCTCCAGGACGTTCATAAAAAATTCAAAGTTAGAAACATTTCGACAAGCGTACGATGCGCCGAGTTGGGTGCGACTTGACAGGCCAATGAAGTTTGGTGAGTTGGTGACATCCGCCCAGGATTTACAGGTTTCAGGACACTACCCGGAACCTATCCGTATCAAACTGCGAGTACCTGCCGACCTGTTCACATGGCGTAGCCGCGGTGTACCCGTTGACCTGAAGTATCGCTACACCCCTCCTATTCGCGCCAGCGAATCCCGTTTGCGTATGAGCATCAACGATGAGTTGGTCAAAACATTTAATCTTTTGCCCTCAGGAGATATTGAAAAAAACCGCATTCGGTTGCCCCTGCTGGACGAAACACTGTTTGGAGAAGCGCAGGAAATATTCCTGCCCTCTTTTAAGTTGGGTACCAGTAATGAGCTGCAATTTAACTTTGCCACCGCCTATCAGAAAGAGGGTTTGTGTAAAGATAGCGTAACCGAAAATGTGCGGGCGATGATAGATGCAGATTCAAAAATCGATTTCACAGGCTTTCCTCATTATGCGGAAATGCCTAACCTGAACTTTTTTGCGACATCCGGTTTCCCATTTACAAAATTTGCAGACCTTTCCCAAACTGTTGTCATCATGCCGGATCATCCCACGATTTTCGACATCGAAACCATGCTCACCCTGTTGGGAAGAATGGGGCAATCCACGGGTTATCCTTCCACACAATTCAAAGTGGCCAATCCCAATGACGGCTCCTTGTTCAAGGATGCCGATTTGCTGGTAATTGGTTCGTCGCTAAAACAGGGCCAACTGGAGAAATGGGCAGATGTACTCCCGATTGATATTCACGATGCTGCACTGCGCATCAGCCAACCCAAACGAAGCATCAACTTTCTTTACAACTGGTTTAATTTTGAGACAGATCCGGATACCAACATTTTGGCGCAGCAGCAACTTTCCGGGAACGGATCCATTGCCGCCATATTGGGATTTGAATCACCTGTTTCCAACAGGAGAAGTGTTGTTGCTGTTATTGCCACTCAACCCGAACAATTGTACCTCGCGCTTGATGCGCTGGATGATGGCGGATTATCCAACAACATACGGGGAAGCGCCGCATTTATTCATCCCAACAAGGCGGAAGGCTTCCTGGTAGGCCCCACTTATTTCGTCGGTGAGTTGCCATTCTGGACCTCTATCTGGTATCCGCTTGCCAACCATCCCGTTTTACTGGCGATTCTGGCTATCGTTGCAGTGCTGGTTTTTGCATTTGCATTGTGGCGCACACTTAAGATGCTGGCTTCCAAGCGGATCAAGGGGGAACATTGACCTATGTCATTCATCCTGAAAACCGCAACTCGGCAGGTCTTAGAATGGTATTCGGATTTATCTCTAAAATAACCTTCCGGCAAATAACCCTAATTGCGGGGTTGCTGGTATTTGCACCATCCGCGATTGCTGCCGAGGATAAGTGCATAATCTGGCCGGCCTGGAATAATTTTCGTGATCATTTCCTTAGTGAAGGAGGTCGGGTGGTTGATCATTCCAGTTCCTGGCTGATTACGACATCTGAAGGTCAGTCATATGCCTTGATGTTTGCGCTGATCGCCAATGATCGCTCCTCGTTTGATTTGATACTGCGCTGGACAGTAGATAACTTGGCAAACGGCGACCTGACCAGTCAACTCCCTGCATGGCAATGGGGCAAACGCGAGGACGGTAACTGGGGCGTATTGGATAGTAACGCAGCTTCCGATGCGGACATCTGGATCACATATGCGCTAAACGAGGCCGGGCGGCTGTGGAAAAACCCGAAATATACAGCGCTCGCCGAGCTTCTGGCAGATCGTATTCTGCGCGAAGAAACCGCACAATTACCCGACTTGGGGCGCACGCTACTGGCCGGCCCCAAGGGATTTCATCCTGACG
>CAIQPV010000376.1 GCA_903873725.1 uncultured Nitrosomonadales bacterium | reverse complement strand
TCCTGCCTGTTAACATTCCATGACCAAAGCAAAACAAGAAAAGCACACGATCGAGGATGTTCAGAACACCCGGGATATGCGCTGCCTTGCCATCGACAAGGTCGGCATCAAAAATATCCGCCATCCGGTCAAAGTGAAAGACAAGTCCGGCGGTGTGCAGCATACCGTCGCTGTATTTAACATGTATGTTCACCTGCCCCACAATTTCAAGGGCACGCACATGTCCCGCCTCGTCGAGATTCTCAATATGAACGAGCGTGAAATTTCTGTCGAAAACTTCGAGTCCATCCTGCGCGAGATGGTGAAGCGACTGGAAGCCCGGTCCGGACATATCGAGATGGCCTTCCCCTATTTCATCAACAAGACCGCACCCGTGTCAGGCGTGCACAGCCTGCTGGATTACGAAGTGACCTTCATCGGCGAGATCAGGGATGGCGTGTACAGCATTGCCGTGAAGGTTGTGGTTCCGGTGACCAGCCTGTGCCCCTGTTCCAGGAAGATTTCCAGCTACGGTGCGCACAACCAGCGTTCGCATGTGACCCTCACGGCACACCTCAAACAATTCATCTGGGTGGAGGACCTGATCCGCATCGTCGAAGAACAGGCATCGAGCGAACTCTATGGTCTGCTTAAACGTCCGGACGAGAAGTTCATTACCGAGCGCGCCTACGACAATCCAAAGTTCGTCGAGGACATGGTACGCGACGTGGCGACCCAACTTAATCAAGACCCGCGTCTCGGCGCTTACACCGTGGAATGTGAGAATTTCGAATCCATTCATAACCACTCCGCATTTGCACAACTGAAAGGATTTCGATGAACAAGCATGCTGGCAACTTTATCCACAATACTTTTTCTTGCGACATTGATGAGGCCAATTTTGACGAGATGGTAGTCGCTCGCTCCCATGAGTTACCGATACTCCTGGACATTGGGGCTGATTGGTGTGCTCCCTGCAAGGTACTCACCCCCCAGCTGGAAAAGCTGGCACTGGAATATGGGGGGACGTTTTTATTGGCGAAAGTGGATGCCGACGAGAACATGCGCATCGCAGGACGTCACCGCGTGAAAGGTTTTCCAACCGTTATCGCGTACAGTCGCGGGCAGGAGACCGATCGTTTTCATGGTGCCCAGCCCGATTCATTTCTGCGTAATTTAATCAACAAGTTAATTGCACACCATCAGTCCAAGGCATAAAAACATCCTGGTCATGGACTGGGAAAAGTATTTTCAGGTTAAACCGGGTGCGAATCTGTAGGCTGATATCCCCGAGGCAAGACCTCGGGGTATTACAGCGCAGGAAAACAATGCCGGCGAGCTACTCTGAAAGTCAAAATCGCGTTGCCCCTCGCCAGGAGCGCAGGGAATACAAGTTCAAATTATTTCGGTTTTAGCTGCTCCGGCCTCAATCTTGGCGCAAGCAGCACGTCTCCCGCATCAGCGTCTATCACTCCGCCGTTCGCGCCTACCAAAGACTGTTCGAAATCGTTCCAGCCACGCACTCCGGTCTTAAGAGAAACTACGTTGATAAAACCCATTCGCAGCAAGATATCAGCAGCCAGCACCGAACGCTTGCCTGAACGGCAGATGACCACGATCTCCTGCTCTCTGCCACCCGCCAGTTCGGGCAAAGTTTCGTCGTAATCCCATTCACAGGATTGCTCCAGTACGCCGCGCGGAGCGTTGATCGAACCGGGAATGTGCAGCAGTGCAAATTCAGCCGGTTCACGAACATCGAGTAGCATCAGTTTGCTTCCAGCCGCCAATGACCGGCTCAAGTCCCACGGCATGATCTCCTTCACACGCGTCAGTGCTTCTGCAATCAAGTCGTCATAGCGTTGCATTTTAATCATTTCCTTTGGGTATTGGCCGAATGGCGTCAACCCGACAATAGTACTGCACCAAGATGCTATTTACTTTTCAGCTCTGGCACGAAAACAGATTTACTTCAAAAACCGCAAAAGGCTCATGCTATCAAAGGGCCAGTTGAGCTCTTCATTATTGTCAACTCGCTGCAGTACCGGAATTCGCAAACGGTACTTCTGAAACAGATGGTCATTTTCTATAATATTAATATTGTGCGCGACAACTCCATTCCGGGAAATGATTGACTTGGCCTCTTCGCAAATGTGACAGTGGGGAGCACAGTAAAGCCTGGCTTCAACGTGTTCAGTTTGATAATTTGCAGTTGTCGCTGTAGCACACTGTTTGCAGATGCAAGAATTGAAATTTCGCGTTCTATCAGCCATGGAGATTACGTTGGAATTGATCGCGACATCGCGACACCAACAATCTGTACCGATGCCTCCAGGTTGAGCCATAGCGCATTCATTTGGGCCATCGCAGAGCGGGCAGATGTAATTTGGTTTCTGATTCATGCCGGGGCAAAAATGTGTATCTCTGAACTATCTAAAATCATACGGTTATCAAAACCATTCCTTTTTCATCTTGCCATCGCCAGATACTGCTGATTGAAAAATTCCCTCACAGCGGGTCAATGCCGGGGGTTTGTCCGCTTCGCGGAGAATTATCCCGCTGGATTCCCGCCTGCGCGGGAATGACGACGCTAATGGATTATTCGGGGTTATTCTATCGTAGCAACTTCTCTAGTAACAAACTCGATATTAGCGCCATCGTGAATTAGCAACTTGACTGCACAACGGCTAATTTCATCCAGAATAGATTGACGTTGAGCAACCGTGATACGTTCTGGAAATTTTACTTCCGTCACGAAGCGTGAGAGAGCCAGCATATTGCCGGTGCGGACTACGGGCTTGCAATTAATCTCGATGCCCTCAGTGCTTATGCCAAGTGCCTTGCATGCTTTGCGTGAATAGACACCCGCACAGCCGGCAAGTGCAGCATACGTGGCTTCCAGTGGATTGGGAAGACTTCCGTTCATCCCATAGGTAATAACATGATTTTTATATAAAACTTTTATTTTATTGCTATCGTCAAGAGTGAGTTGATACATTATGCTGATCCCCGATGGATTCTGCGTTAAACGTTCGCTTATTTCAAGATTGACCGGCTAAGGATAATGTTTTTAGCAATAACCAATCTGCCAAATGGACTTGCTCCTGGCGTACCTTCAATCATTACCAATGAGTAAAATACCAACTCAAAACGCCACCTGCCTTGCCCGGTCTCTTCAATCGTTGGGCCAACAAAGCTACTGTCATAAAACCCTGCCCCGCATGGAAAATGCAGCCCGGTAAAATTGAAAGGTGCGAAAACTCTGCAAATTTAATGATGCGACTTCGCCATCAATTTAAGTATTTTCAGATTAATAATAAGAAAGCGAATAAATTGCCATATAAGAGATGTCCGCATGTAGCGGGTCAATCCGGTCGGCAAAGGCGGGTAGTAAGCCTGCTGGTAAGGCTCTCTATTGGTAATTTTATTAGACATAGCTTGTTCCTCAGAAAATGTGGGTTATTAATCCGGCAGTATCGACCAACCCGGCTTCATTTTTGCCTGATAAATGAAAGCATGGTGCAGCAGGTATTTCATCCAGTGGCCGGCCAATCCGATTTCACCAAAAGTCAGATCAATGTCGCGACCGTAGGCGGGATATTTTTCAAAATCCGGCACGACCGGGTACACGGTCATGGTGGCAGCGGTGCCGGTAAAAAAGCCCGCCCCGGTAGAGGCTACACATGCCGCGCCCATTTCTGCCATCGATGCCGTATGAGTCGGTTTTTCTGCACCGCCAAGCATGTCGCGAATACTCATGGCAACCGCTTTCGCCATGGCGGCCGATGGCATCCCGGTTCTGGGCGGTGCCGGATTGATCGGCGTTCCATTGGCACTTTGCATCGGCTTGCTGATCAGGTGCGGCGGCGCGAAAGCAATGCCGACTGCGAAAATATTGCGATAGGTCGGTGTTTGGTACGTCCTCGGCCAGTCCTTGGCACTCCATTCCAAATACGGGCGCGGCGTGTAATCAGCATCCACTTTCATGAAACCATTGGGTGCAAAAATCTTGCTTGTGATGTCATCGCCGGCTTTGTCGAATGCCTTCAGCCCAACTCCGGCAAAAGCTGGAATCAGCATGGAAAAATCGAATTCCTGCTCGTGGAAAGTCCCATCCAGCGTCTCGTAATGAATTTTCCCCGCTTCGACTTTGGTTACGTGCGAACGAATAATCCATTCCACCCCGCGTTCAACCATCAGCGATTCCGCGAAGGTCTTGCCGTTGGTGACGTACCCACCGCGTTTGATATGCACGCCACCCATTCCAAAGTCGCCCAATTCATATTCATTGCTGAGCCAAACGATTCGCGCCATGTCACGTACCCCGGCCTCGCGCAATACATGATCCACGTTGTAGATATATTCAAACGCAGCCCCCTGGCAAGTGCACATTCCATGCCCCGTCCCGATGACTACCGTGCAGCGTTTGCCTGAGCGCATGGTATCAATAGTCTCTTGAAGCTTCTTGTTGGCTTCCAGTGCATGGGTTGCGGTGCAAACGGAAACCGTATGGCCGTGGTCCGGGCCTAATCCGGGGGTGGCACCGAAATTCAGTTTCGGCCCGGTAGCATTCACCAGAAAGTCATAAGTGATGTTTTCCTGTTCGCCGGCTCTGGCAGGGTGCGTGTATTCGACTGTAACGAATGGATTTGCACTCCCGGCATGACCTTCCGGGTTAATTGACAACGCCTTGGCCTGAAGAAAGCGAACCCCGATTTTGTTATAAACCTGCGCGAGATCGAAGGTAACTTCTTCTTCCTTCATATGACCCACACCTACCCAGATGTTGGAGGGTATCCAATTCCATTTGGCATTAGGCGAGACAACAATAATTTCGTGTTGCTTGCCTAGCCATTTATTTAAATACCTGGCAACAGTATGCCCGGAAATGCCTGCGCCCAAAATCACGATTTTTGACATGCTTCCCCCTTAAAAATTAAACTTCAGTACACTTCCAATGAAAACAAACCGAACGCAAGTTAGCAAAACACGACGATATGAACCATTTGATGTTTCTCCAATTATGGGTTGATTGATTTGTTGGATATCGCAGGATATGCGTTGATACTCATATCGTTGTCAGATTCAATCGGTCGCAACGTGCTATTGATGACTTGCAACTGGTCTTCTTCCAGCTTACCCGTGAGCGCGACCAAGCGAAGCCGGTCCATTACCAGTGTAATGCGTGCCTGCATCCACGATAGACGCGCATTAGCCGCATCATTCTCGGCATTGAGCACATCCAGCGTGGTTCGGTCTCCAACTTTATGACCCAGCCGGGTTGCTGCAAGACGTGCCTCGTTTGCCTTGAGCGAAGCAGCCAATGCTTCAACCCGGCTGGAACCTACGGTCAGGCCCAGCCATGCCGAGCGAGTCTGCAGTGCAATTTGCTGCCGGGTGCGGTCGTATTCGTTGAGGGTTTTTTCAGCAAGGGCGACCGACTTGTCCTGACGTGCGCTGCGATAACCACCCGTATATAGAGGGATGGTAAGCTGAACGCCCAAAAGGGCATTTCGGTTGGTATTCGCGGCTGCGCCAAAATCTCCCGATCCTACAAGATGGTCGTGCGACACCTCGCCGACCAAATCCAGTGAAGGTGAAGCAAGAGCACCGTAGCGTTTTGCTTCTTCACGGGCAATATCCACGTGCGTTTGCTTCATGCGCAATTCGGGGTTATTTTGCGATGCTTCATTGAGCCATTCATCAAGATTTTTACCTTGGGAGGGAATCTCTCCGGTTGGCCCCATTACCGTCAGCTTGTCCGCCGGCAATCCGGTCGCATCGGCCAGTGTTGCCAATTTCAATTGCAGGTCGGATTCGGCTGAAAAGACTTGAGCTTGAATGGCTTCCATCCGTGCTGTTGCCTCATGGGTATCGGTGACAGGAACATCGCCGAGCTTGAAGCGCAATTTGATTTCGCCCAGCGACTTCTCAATGGACTGTGCCTGACGCCGCAAAACCCTTAATGATTCCTGCGCCATAACCACATCAAAATAGCGTTCCGCAGAACGCAAGATCAAGGACTGGCGCGCAACCTGCCACTCCAGATCGGAGGCTTCAACATTCAAATTTAATTGGCGACTTTGGGACAGCCGATCCCGATTGATGAGGGGCTGTTTGGCTGATAAAGCCCAGCGATCAAGGTTGCCGTTGTGAATTGAGGTATTGAAAGCAACTCCGTTGGTGGTAGCTTGGCCAGGTGCCGAAAATTGCGCACCCTGAGTGGCAGTATCACTGGTCATCCGTCCGGCTGTGCCGGTAAGCTGAACTGTGGGCCGCCAGAGAGCATTGGCCTCGTCTTCCTTCGAAGCACCGGCCTTGTGACTGGATATTGCCGCGTTATAGTCCAAGTCATGCAGTTGCGCTGCGTGCCAGACATCCATCAAGTCTGTTGCGCTGGCAGAATGCGTGGCAACAAATAAGCCCATCAAGGCAATCAACGAATGCCACGGTGTCATAGCTGCTCTCCCGGTTGATGTTGTTGTTCGGTGTAATGGTTTCGATACGCGGCGTAATACAGGGTGGGTATGACAACCAGTGTCAGTATGGTGGATACAAATATTCCGAAGATCAGTGAAATGGCCAGGCCATTGAAAATCGGATCGTCCAGAATGAAGAAGGCACCTATCATGGCCGCCAGCCCGGTGAGTAAAATGGGTTGGGCCCGGGTAATGGCAGAGCGCACGATGGCCTGCTTTAAAGGCATTCCCTCTTTGACCTGGAGATTAATGAAATCCACCAGCAAGATGGAGTTGCGCACAATAATCCCGGCCAGCGCAATCATGCCGATCATGCTGGTGGCCGTGTATTGCGACCCAAGTAGCGCATGACCCGGCATGACTCCGATGATGGTGAGCGGTATGGGTGCCATGATGATGAGCGGCACGAGGTAAGAGCCGAATTGCGCCACCACCAGCAGGTAGATAAGTACCAGCCCCACGGCATACGCTGCCCCCATGTCACGGAAGGTTTCATACGTCACCTGCCACTCGCCATCCCATTTGATGGAATAGCCGCGATAGGGATCTTCAGGCTGACGAATAAAATAATCAGTGAGCGTTCCACCGCCCGGTGTCTTGATTGCCAGGACTTCATTGCGCATGCCAAACATGCCGTAGAGAGGACTGTCCAGTTTGCCTGCCATGTCGCCTACAACATAATTTACCGCCAGCAAATCCTTGTGGTAAATGGGTTGCTCCCTGACGGTATCGGATATGGTAATCAACTCGCGCAAGGGCACCAGTCGGCCATCAGCGGCATGTACACCCAATTGCAATAGCCCGTTGAGATCGCCCTGACGTTCACCGGGCAACTGCATCCATGCTGCAGCCGGGTATTTGGTCTGATCATGCAGCCAGGTCACCGCCTCACCGGAAAGAGCTGTCTGGAGGGTGCTTGCAATTTCCTGCTGCGAAATTCCCAACAGCGCAGCCTTGCGTCGATCAACCAGCAACATCTTCTTGGGCGCGGAGGTAATACTGCTGTCATCCACATCGACCACGTTTTCGGTTTTGTCGAAGACAACCCTAATGTCATGAGCCACTTTCTGGCGTCCTTCGGCGTCGGGGCCATACACTTCTGCTGCCAAAGGGGACTGCACAGGAGGGCCGGGGGGAACTTCCACGATTTTTACATTCGCTCCAAAACGTTTCCCAATTTCCTGCAACTGGGGGCGCAGCCGGGTAGCGATGGCGTGACTCTTTTCGCTTCTGTGATGTTTGTCCACCAGGTTCACCTGAAGGTCGCCGACTTCGCCACCGGAACGCAGGTAATACTGTCTAACCAGTCCATTGAAATTGATGGGTGCAGCGGTTCCAACATAGGCTTGGTAGTTTATAACTTCCGGAACAGTTGCAAGATAAGCCCCCATCTCATGCATTGCAGCCGCTGTCTTTTCGAGGGGGGTACCTGCCGGCATGTCGACCATCACCTGAAATTCTGATTTGTTGTCAAAAGGCAGCATTTTGAGCAAGACAAGCCCTGTGGCAGGCAGAACCAATGAAACCGCGATCAGAACAGCAATGCCAATTCCCAGCAAAAGACGATTGCGCGTTCCTCTTTGGTCATCCAGCAGGGGCGCAAAAATGCGTTCAAACAAAGGAGTTATTCTTGCAGCCATGCCAGTTGAATGCGCATGAGCTCCATCATCAGCCTTGGGCATTTTCATCCAGATTCGAGCGAGCCAGGGAGTCACGATAAAGGCAATAGCCAGAGAAAGAAGCATGCCCATGCTCGCATTGATGGGAATTGGGCTCATGTAGGGTCCCATTAATCCGGAGACGAACGCCATCGGCAACAGCGCAGCTATGACGGTAAAGGTGGCGAGAATAGTGGGGCTACCCACCTCATCCACCGCTCCCGGAATAATTTCACGCAGTGATTTTCCCGGAAAAAGATTCTGGTGGCGATGAATGTTTTCCACCACCACAATGGCATCATCCACCAATATGCCGATGGAAAAAATCAGGGCGAACAGCGAAACACGATTGAGCGTGAAGCCCCACGCCCATGATGCGAACAAAGTGACAGTGAGGGTCAGGATGACTGCTGTTCCAACAATGGCCGCTTCACGACGCCCAAGCGCAATGAACACGAGTGCAACAACCGACGCTGTAGCAAATAACAATTTCTCAATCAGCTTGGTTGCTTTATCATTCGCCGTCTCACCGTAGTTTCGAGTTTCGGCAACCTCAATATTGGCGGGAATGACCGTATTTTTGAGCGTCTGAACCCGTTGCATGACAGCATTCGCCACATCAATGGCATTTTCACCGGGCTTCTTGGTAACAGATAGCGTGACAGCCGGATATTCCTTTGCACCATTCTGACTCGCTTCCCCATACCAGACGTAATGGCTGGGAAGCAACGGCCCGTTATGAACCTTCGCAACATCCTGCAAATACACGGGGCGTCCACTGCGCACGCCGACAATTAAATCTGCAACATCTTGCGCGTCCTTGAAGTAGTCGCCCGCCTCAAGCGCGATGGTATGGTTGGCCGAAAGCAAGTCGCCGGCCGGCAATCCACTGTTGGCAGACTGCAGTGCAGTGCGTAAATCGCTCACCGTAATCCCAGTATTGCCCATTCGTGCCGGATCTATTTCCACCATCACCGCGCGGCCCGAGCCACCCACTGTCTTGACTTCGCGCGTTCCATGCACTCGTTTCAAATCGGACTCGATGCTGTGTGCTACCCGCTCAAGATCATAGGCACCTGAATCCTTGTCCTTGCTGTATAGCGTCAACGTGACGATGGGTACATCGTCTATGCCCCTGGGTTTGATAATGGGAGGCAGGGCACCCAATCCGCGTGGAAGCCAATCTGCATTGGAATTGACCACGTCATAGAGGCGAACCAAAGCATCGATACGGGGGACTCCCACCTTATACTGCACGGTAATAATCGCCATGCCGGGACGGGAAACCGAGATGACATGTTCGATTCCCTGAATCTGGGAAAGTACCTGCTCGGCGGGGGCTGCCACCATCTCCTCCACATCTTTCGCAGAGGCTCCCGGAAAGGGAATAAGCACATTGGCCATGGTGACGTTGATCTGCGGTTCTTCTTCACGCGGCGTGACCAGAACAGCAAATACCCCGAGCAACACCGCCACCAGTGCAAGCAGTGGAGTAATCTGTGCATTCTGAAAAAAAGAAGCCAGCCGACCGGCGATGCCCATGGATTTATTCACGCTGTTATTCATCGACTGCCTCAATGCGCCGGAGCAGCAAGTGCGGATTCCGCGTCTTGAACCACACGCTCGTCCGGGCTGATGCCACTCAGAATTTCAACCTGCCCCCCCGATACGCGTCCGATGCGAACCTGGCGCAATAGGGGCTGGTTTTTGCCGTCGAGTACATAGACCCCGGTCATTTCAGCCCTGTGCACAAGGGCTGTTATGGGAATTTGCACTGATTGAGTTGCCTGTTCCCGGACAGAAAGCCAAACGCGGGCGAACATTCCGGGTGCCACATCCTGAAGTTTTGCGGGCAGACCCAAACGAATTTCTGCGGTATGTGTGCGGGCATCTACAGTGGGCATGATTTTGATATGGGTAGGGATGATCAATTGTTTTGAGGACAGCCCGGAGATCTCCATTTTTACCGAGGAGACGGACATTTCATGTTCAATCACGGAATGGGGAACAGTCGATGTAACACGCAAAGCCGAGGGGTCATATATTGTCATCAAAGGCTGACCGGGCATCGCCATGCTACCCATAGACACCGGCACTTCAGCTATGGTGCCCGCATAAGGGGCTCGAATCGTATAGAACCCGGCTTGGGTTTCCGCTGATCCCGCTTGTGCTATTTGAGCGTGTGCCTCGGCTTCCGCAACCTTGAATCGTGCCTCTGCGCGATCCAGGGCTGCCTGACTGAGGTAGTCCTGGGCAAATAGCTGTCTCTGCCGATCCAATTCTTTTCGTGCAAGTTCCAAACCGGCTTGAGCGGAGATGACTTGCGCCTTACTCGCTGCAGAGGACTGAGTTGCCGCATGAGCATCAATCCGAATCAATAATTGTCCTGCCTTGACTTGGTCTCCGGCCCTGGTTGCAATTTCTACTATGGCCCCGGAAACTTGTGCCGCGATGACAGTCTGGCGTTCTGCTTCCACAACACCCTCAAAGCTGCTAGTTTCAGACGAAGGAATCTCCTGCGAGGGTAACTTCGAAACGGGTTGCGCCTGTACGCCGAAACTTGCGGCTACCATCACTGCCGTAATGATGGTGCGAATTCCCGGAAAGTTAAAAAATTTCATTCAATCGTCTCCACGTATTATCAAATCATTAAAACTGGCTGTACCCAACAAATCACTTAAATGAACATATTTCTATCAATGGCCAAGCGATTAAAT
>CAIQPV010000375.1 GCA_903873725.1 uncultured Nitrosomonadales bacterium | reverse complement strand
GCCGGGACGAACCCGCGCCCGCCGCCGCCGTGCCGCCCCATGCCACCGTACGTGTCGACGATGATCTTGCGGCCGGTGAGGCCGGCATCGCCGTGCGGGCCGCCAATCTCGAAGCAACCAGTGGGGTTTACCAGATACTTGATCTCTCCTTTGACGAGCTCCTTGGGCAGCACGGGCTTGATAATGTCTTCAATTACCGCTTCATGCAGAGCTTTTTGCTTTTCGGACGGGGAAAACTCCGGGGAGTGCTGGGTGGACAACACCACGGTATCGATCGAGTGCGGCTTACCGTGGACATATTTGACGGTGACCTGGCTCTTCGCATCCGGGCGCAGCCAAGGCAGGCGGCCATCTTTGCGCAGCATGGCCTGGCGCTCCACAATACGGTGCGACAAATAGATCGGCAACGGCATCAGCGTATCGGTTTCGTTACAGGCGTAGCCGAACATCAGCCCTTGATCGCCTGCTCCCTGATTAAGGTAATCGTCCGATGCACGATCCACGCCTTGGGCAATGTTCGGGCTTTGCTGGCCGTAGCAGACATGCACGGAGCAGCCATCCGCGTCAAAGCACAAATAGGGGTCATCGTAGCCGATGCGGCGAATGGCCTCACGGGTTACCTTGGCATAATTAACCTGTGCAGTGGTGGTAATTTCGCCCGCCAATACCACAAGTCCGGTGGTCACCAGTGTTTCTGCTGCTACCCGAGCATGCGGGTCTTGGGCTAGAATGGCGTCCAGAATGGCATCGGAAATCTGGTCCGCGACCTTATCTGGATGACCTTCAGATACGGACTCGGACGTAAACAAATACTCGCTCATGACACTCCTCAATTCATTGGGTTTATTGGCGGGGGGCGCATTATAACAAAAACCCGGTTTTCTTCGCATGAGCTCTTTCCTGATTGCCCGGATTTTCAATTTGGCCGCATGCTTGCCGTTAAGCGTGCTGCATCGCCTCGGCAGCGCAGCCGGGTGGGCGACATATCTGCTGTCCGACAAATATGCCGCACGCCTGCGTGAAAATCTGGGCTACGGTTTGGAGGGGCATCCCGCCACAGAGTTCCGCAAGGTGTTGAATGCCAACATCGCGGAAACCGGCAAGAGTCTGACCGAAGTGCCTTGGGTGTGGTGCAGGCCGCTGACAGAGGTAACAGGCAGCGTGCGTGCCTGTCACGGTTGGGAATACGTCGAGGCGGCACGCTCTAAAGGGCGGGGGATTATTTTCCTGACCCCGCATTTGGGATGTTTTGAAGTGTCTGCCTTGTATGCGGCCGAGCGTATGCCGATTACCATATTGTATCGTCCGCCCAAGTTGATCTGGCTGGAAGGAGTGATGCGTAAAGGGCGCGAGCGCGGCCAATTGCGCCTTGCGCGCACTGACGTAGGCGGGGTGCGTTTATTGTTCAAGGCGCTCAAGCGCGGCGAAGCAATCGGCCTGTTGCCGGATCAGGTGCCGGGCAATGGCGAGGGCGAATGGGCAAATTTTTTCGGGCATCCTGCCTACACCATGACGCTGGTCGGGCGGCTGGTCGAGTCCAGCGGTGCGGTGATGCTGATGGCTTATGCCGAGCGACTGCCCAATGGCGCGGGTTATGTTATTCGCATTGCTCCGCTAGAGTTTTCGCGGGGCTTGTCTGTAACCGGGCAAATGAATGCTGCGCTTGAAGCGGTGGTGCGTGCATGCCCCGCGCAATACCTGTGGAGCTATAACCGCTACAAAACACCCAAAGGAATGGGGAGTCAGGAATCAGGGATCAGAAATCAGGAATCAGGAATGGGGAATGGGAATTGAGCAAGAAACTGAAGCAGTGGGGATTTTCGCAATCTGCATTCCTGAAGGTGCTGTGAAATGACGCGCCTGGGAGTTTTTTTGTTGTGGCTGTTGCATTTTCTGCCCTTCCGCGTGTTGGTGTGGATTGGTAATGCATTAGGTTTGTTGCTCTATGTACTAGCTAAGGAGCGGCGGCGTGTTTCGGCCATCAACCTAAGTTTGTGTTTCCCCGAATTGAGCGAGGCTCAGCGCACACTCATGGTGCGAGACCACTTCAAAATGTTCGCGCGCGGATTGATCGAACGCACAATCTTGTGGTGGTCGAGTGGAACGCGTATTTTGGGCCTGATTCGTGTCGAGGGGGTAGAACATTTTAATGCAGTGAAAGGCAAGCCAGTCATCTTACTGGTGCCGCACTTTGTCGGAATGGATGTCGGTGGACAGTGGGTCGCTCAGCATACGGACACGGTGTGCATGTACGCGAACCAGAAGAACCTCTACCTGACCGAATTGCTCTTGAAGAAGCGTGCCCGCTTCGGTAACCAGCTCCTCTATTCGCGCCAGCAAGGATTGCGCCCCATCCTCAAGGGGATGCGCAAAGGCATGCCGTTCGTCTATCCGCCGGACCAGGATCAGGGTGTCAAAGACGGCGCGTTCATTCCCTTCTTCGGCGTGCCTGCCGCTACCATGACCTCGGTGCCGCGTATCGCGCAGATGACGGGTGCGGCGGTGGTGCCCTGTATTACCCGGTTATTACCCGGAGCGGCGGGTTATGTGCTGACCTTTTATCCGGCGTGGGAAAATTATCCGAGCGGAGATGACATTGCGGATACGCGCTACATGAACGAATTTATCGAACAGCGCGTGCGTGAAATGCCGGAACAGTATTTCTGGCTGCATAAGCGGTTTAAGACGCGACCGGAAGGTGAACCGAAGTTTTATTGAGCTGGTAGCTGGTAGCCCGGATGGAACAACGTGGGATCCGGGATTCATTTTTACCTTGACGGACGCTCCCGGATTCCGCTGCGCTCCATCCGGACTATGAGCTACAGGCTACCAGCTTTAAGGAGTTAAGAATGAAATACCACGACCTGCGCGATTTTATCGCCCAATTGGAAAAACTCGGCGAGCTCAAACGTGTCACCACGCCTGCGTCACCTTACCTAGAAATGACGGAGATATGTGACCGCGTATTGCGCACGCAAGGCCCTGCCGTATTGTTCGAGAATCCGTCTGGACATACGATGCCTGTGCTTGCCAATCTGTTTGGCACACCGCGCCGCGTGGCGCTCGGAATGGGCGAGGAGTCCATCGCCGCGTTGCGCGAAGTCGGAAAATTGCTTGCTTACCTTAAAGAACCGGAGCCGCCCAAAGGCCTGAGAGATGCCTGGGAAAAATGGCCGGTGTTGAAGCAGGTGCTCACCATGTCGCCCAAGGTCGTATCTTCAGCGCCGTGTCAGGAAATCGTTTGGGAGGGCGCGGATGTGGATTTGGGGAAACTACCCATTCAGCACTGCTGGCCCGGAGATGTGGCCCCCCTCATTACCTGGGGGTTGGTGGTTACGCGTGGGCCGAACAAATCCCGCCAGAATCTTGGTATCTACCGACAACAGGTGATTGCACCAAACAAAGTCATCATGCGCTGGCTGGCACATCGCGGCGGTGCACTGGATTTTCGCGATCATTGCGAAAAAAATCCGGGGCAGCCGTTTCCGCTTGCGGTAGTAATCGGTGCTGATCCGGCGACCATACTCGGCGCGGTCACACCGGTTCCGGATTCGCTTTCAGAATATCAATTCGCCGGATTACTGCGTGGTGCAAAGACCGAGTTGGTTAAATGCCTGGGCAGTGATTTGCAAGTGCCCGCTTCCGCAGAAATCGTGCTGGAAGGCGTGATCCATCCAAACGAGACTGCGCTCGAAGGCCCTTACGGCGACCACACCGGCTACTACAACGAACAGGACAAGTTTCCGGTGTTCACTATCCAGCGCATCACCATGCGCTCTAACCCGATCTACCATTCCACCTACACCGGCAAGCCGCCCGACGAACCGGCAATGCTCGGTGTGGCGCTCAACGAGGTATTCGTGCCGCTGCTGCAAAAGCAGTTCCCCGAAATTGTGGATTTCTACCTGCCACCGGAAGGATGCAGCTACCGCATGGCAGTGGTCAGTATCAGGAAGCAATACGCAGGACACGCCAAGCGCGTGATGTTCGGCATCTGGTCATACCTGCGCCAGTTCATGTACACCAAGTTCATCATCGTAGTGGATGACGACATCGACATCCGCAACTGGCAGGAGGTGATCTGGGCGATCACCACACGCGTCGATCCGGTGCGCGACACCCTCCTGGTGGAGAATACACCGATAGACTATCTGGACTTCGCCAGCCCGGTATCAGGCTTGGGCGGCAAGATGGGCCTGGATGCCACCAACAAGTGGCGGGGCGAGACGCAACGCGAATGGGGTACACCCATTGTCATGGACTCGGCCGTGAAGGCAAAAGTGGATGCGATGTGGGGCGAGTTGGGATTGTGAAATGTCGGGCAGGGAAGCGTGACTCATGATTGAGGCTTAACCATCTGGCAGGAAAGCTATTAGCCCTTGTTCCGCTGTCATGGCAATAGTTCGTTACCGGCGATTGCGCCGGAAAGTGACAAAGTGGTATTCCAGTTGTTGCGGGGTCACTTGTGTGAAAGCTTCGCGCGAGATCTCCTGCCATTCACTATTGTCGAATTCCGGGAAGTGCGCATCACCTTCCACATCCTGCTTTATTTCTGTGACATAGAGCGTATCCACTATTGGCAATGCTTGTGCGTAGAGCTCTGCACCTCCGACAATAAAAATTTCCTCGTCCCCCGCACATGCAGCAATTGCTCCATTCAGCGAATGCGCGATGGTGCAGCCATCAATTGTTAAAGCTTCATTGCGGGTGACAACTACCGTTGTGCGTCCCGGAAGCGGTTTGCCGATGGAGTCGAAAGTCTTGCGACCCATGATCATGTGATGCCCCATGGTGAGCGCCTTGAAGTGTTTCAGGTCTTCAGGGCAGCGCCACGGCAGGGTGTTGTTGATGCCGATGGTGCGGTTGCTTGCCATGGCAACGATGATAGACAGGCTGCTCATATCGCGACGGGTGCCTTGATCGCCGGATACGGGTCGTAACCTTCAAATGTGAAGTCTTCATATTTGAAGTCGAAAATATTTTTCACGTCAGGATTGATTCGCATGGTCGGCAATGGACGCGGCTCGCGGGACAGTTGCAACCCGGTTTGCTCCATGTGATTGAGGTACAAATGCGCATCGCCGAAGGTATGCACGAAATCTCCCGGTTTCAGGTCACACACTTGCGCCATCATCAGTGTCAGCAGGGCGTAGGAGGCAATGTTGAAAGGCACACCGAGAAAAATGTCTGCGCTGCGCTGGTAAAGCTGGCAGGAGAGCTTGCCATCTGCGACATAAAATTGAAAGAAAGCGTGGCAGGGCGCGAGCGCCATCTTGTCGAGTTCGCCGACGTTCCATGCCGAGACGATTAGGCGTCGCGAATCGGGATTGTTTTTGATCTGGGCTACCACATCGGAAATCTGGTCAACCACGCGCCCGTCCGCCGTGGCCCATGAACGCCATTGCTTGCCGTACACCGGCCCCAGATTACCTTGCTCGTCCGCCCACTCGTTCCAGATGCTGACACCATTTTCTTTCAGGTACTTGATGTTGGTATCACCCTGCAAGAACCACAGCAGTTCGTGGATGATGGATTTCAAGTGGCATTTCTTGGTGGTGACCAGCGGGAAGCCTTCCTGCAGGTTGAAACGCATCTGGTAGCCGAACACGCTGACGGTACCGGTGCCGGTGCGATCGGACTTTTTCGTGCCGTAATTCAGCACGTATTGCATCAGGTCTAAGTATTGGCGCATAAAGATTCCATCGGGCTGCGGCGCACTTTGTATAATGCGCCACACATCAAAATTCGAGGACGCAATGCTAGCACAACTCACCCTATTCCAGACCCTGCCCGCCTCACCATTGGCAACGCATCTGCTCGTGCTGGCGCCCAAAAGTAAAACATTGCCTAAAGGTTTACCGTATGGCGACTTGCTGGCTACCGTGCTCAAGCGACGCAGCATGAAAGTGAATGAACTCTTAAAGTCCCCGGTCAGCGCCAATGCCGGGAACGGTGCTTTGGTGGCATGGGCAATGCTGGATGTTGAGAAGGACACTTTTGCCTTGCAGACTCAGGTGCGCAAGGCCTTGCAGTTGCTGCTTGAAGAGAACCCAAAGGAGTTGAGCATCGTGGTGCTGGGCGATGAGACGCAACGCAAACATGCTGCAGAATTGGCAGTGTTTGGCGCGTGGATTAATGGATCACCGTTGCCGGTACACAAGAAAAACGCCGAGCGCAAGCCGCTGCAAATAATTGAACTCTACGGTTATGCCGACAAGAAGGCCTTTGACAGTATCAAGACAATGGCGACAGGCAATTTGCTGTGCCGCGAGCTGACTGTGCTGCCGCCGAACGAGCTCACGCCGGGGCAATATCGCGCGCGCGTCAAGAAGCTGGCGCTGGCAAACGGCTGGAAGCATGAAGAGTTCGACATGAAGGCTCTGCGCAAGATGGGTGCGGGTGCGTTCGTTGCCGTGGCACAGGGCAGCGACCCGGAGGATGCTGCCATTGTGCATCTAAGCTACAAGCATCCCAAGGCGAAACAAACCATTGCGCTGGTCGGCAAAGGCATCTGTTTTGACACAGGCGGACACAACCTCAAGCCTTCCAAATACATGCATAACATGCACGAGGACATGAACGGCTCGGCGGTGGTGCTGGGCATCCTGCTGGCTGCAACGCAAAGCAAGCTGCCGGTAAATCTGGACTGCTGGCTGGCGCTGGCGCAGAACCATATCAGCCCCAAGGCGTACAAGCAGAACGACATTGTGACGGCACTGAACGGCACCACCATCGAAGTCATGCACACCGACGCGGAAGGGCGCATGGTGCTGGCCGACACGCTCACTCTTGCCTCACGCCGGAAGCCCGATATGATGATCGATTTTGCCACGCTCACCGGCAGCATGGCGATGGCATTGGGTGCGCGCTATTCAGGGGTGCTGGGCAATCGCGACGAACTGGTGCAACGCGCGGTCAGCGTGGGTAAACAAAGCGGTGAGCGCTTGTGCGCGTTCCCGCTGGACGAGGATTATGAAGCCGCGCTGGATTCCAAAGTAGCCGACATCAAGCAATGCACGCTGGACGGTGAGGCTGATCACATCCTCGCCGCCCGTTTTCTCATGCGCTTCGTAGACGGTACGCCTTGGCTGCACGTGGATTTATCGGCAAGCCGCTGCGAAGGCGGCCTGGGTATTGCGGCGACCGAAGTGACGGGGTTCGGCGTGGCGTGGGGGCTGGGGATGTTGCAAGGTTATTAAGTCAGCCGTCAAACAGATACAGACTCCACCATTAACCCTGTTTAAGCAACATTTTGAATCAGCCAATCGAACGATTTTGGAAGATTTGGCACTGATACGCCGCAATCATTCCGGTTCCACTATTTTGCCAATTGCCGGTTTTTTTGCACCAGCATTTCCAACTGTTTAAGCAAGGAGTCTTTCAGGTAGTCGAGTTCGTCCAGCCGTGCGAGTGCTTCAAAATTTTGTCCGCTGGCATTAAGCCCCTGCAGTTCCGTCGCCAGCACGTGAACATGCAGGTGCAACTGCGCGATGGCTTGAAAAGTTGGTTGAATGCCATGGCGCGCCTGACCTTCATCTTCCAGCCAAGTACCAAATCGGCACTGGCGATGATCCAATGGTGGCACGGTTTCGCACTCGCCCTTAAGGTAAGACTTGAAAGCCGCAATCCAGGCCCGATGTTCAACGCTTGCAAAGAGCAGCGGCAAATCGTCGCGACTGACAGGCTGCAGATCGGCCCATGCCGGATTAGGTTGCCATGTCGTCGTCCAGAGAGGTAATTGTTGTGCGGGAATCGGACGGGAAATACCGTAACCCTGGCCCAACTCGCAGCCAAGTTGCAGCAACAGCGTACCGTGCTCGGCGGTTTCAACTCCTTCGGCTATGACATGGCGGCGGAAAGCGATACCCAAGCCGAGCACCCCCTCCAGAATGGCCATATCATCCGGATCGTCGAGCATGTCCCGCACGAAGCTCTGGTCGATTTTGAGTAGCGTTACCGGGAGCCGTTTCAAGTAAGTAAGAGATGAATAGCCCGTACCAAAATCGTCCAAGGCAAACATGACCCCGATTTTCCTGCAGTTATCGATAACTTTGGATATCTTGACCAAGTCTGCGAGCGCCGTCGTTTCCAGTACCTCCACCTCGAGACTGCCGGGCAAGATTTCAGGATGTGCCGTAATAATTTCTTGAAGGCGCTCCACAAAATTTTCCTGTTGCAACTGGAGGGCACCCACATTGACGCTTACCGGAATGTTAAGTCCGCCGGCCTGCCATTGCTCCATCTGTGCCAGAGCGGTGTCTATCACCCATTCACCGACTTCAATAGCCAGCGGATGGTCCTCGATTACCGGCAGGAACTCTGCGGGTGGCAGGAGTCCTCTCTCAGGGTGCTGCCAGCGAATCAATGCCTCGGCACCGATAATAGCCCCCGTGCGCATGTTCACCTTGGGCTGGTAAAACAGCACGAATTCGCGCCTGGCCAGTGCGCGGCGGATGCGTTCCAGTTTTTCATGCTGGTCACGGGCAAACCGGTCCAGCGCGGGGTCATAAATTAAAAAGCGATTCTTTCCGGATTGTTTGGCTGCGTACATGGCCTGGTCGGCATGGCGCAACAGGGTATCCGGATCTTCGTCGTCCAAGGGATAAATGCTAACCCCGATACTGGCGCTTATCACAAAGGACTTGTTGTTAATGGTAAACGGGTGGGCTATCGCCGTAAGCAGGCGTTCAAGCATTGCAGCGCACTCTTCGCCCTTATCAAGTCCCTGTAGTAACGCCACGAATTCGTCTCCCCCAAGACGGGCGACGGTGTCTCCTCCGCGTGTGGTGTTC
>CAIQPV010000374.1 GCA_903873725.1 uncultured Nitrosomonadales bacterium | reverse complement strand
GCCAGTTGGCGATGGTGCAGATGCATTTGTAGGCTGGGTTAGCGTTTTTTGCGTAACCCAACATATATTGTTGACGCGCAATGTTGGGTTACGCGTGAAGCCGCTAACCCAACCTACAAAATACTGGAGGTTTTTTCATGTTGCACCCCATCACCGAACAAGAATTTCATGCGCTCGCCGAGCAAGGCTACAACCGCATTCCTCTGGTTGTCGAAACCTTTGCCGACCTCGACACACCGCTCTCACTGTATCTCAAGCTTGCCAACAAGCCTTATTCCTACCTGCTGGAATCGGTGCAGGGCGGCGAACGCTTCGGGCGTTATTCTTTCATCGGCCTGCCCGCCGACACGCGCATCACAGTGCGGGGCAAACTTGTTACGGTAATCCAGCCGTCCGTCGAAACCACACATAACGCAGACAATCCGCTGGACTTCATCAAGGATTACCAATCGCGTTTCAAAGTCGCGCCGCTGCCCGGCCTGCCGCGCTTCACCGGTGGACTGGCGGGATATTTCGGGTATGACACTGTGCGTTACATCGAACCGCGCCTTGCCGCCGTGCAGAAGCCGGATGTAATTGGCACTCCCGACATCCTGTTGATGCTGACCGAGCAACTGGCAGTGGTGGACAACCTTTCCGGCAAGCTCACTTTCATCGTGTATGCCGATCCGGCAGAGAATAATGCTTACAAGCTCGCACGCCAGCGGCTCGATTCTCTTCAACGCACTCTCCGCCAACCGGTAACCATTCCCGAGGCTCCGCAATTGCGCAGCTACGAAGCGCATTCCGAATTTGGCGAAGACGCATTCAAGGCCGCAGTGGAGAAAGCTAAACGCTATATTTTCGATGGCGACATCATGCAAGTTGTGCTGTCGCAACGCATGGTGCAGCCCTTCCCCGCCTCGCCGCTGTCGCTTTACCGCGCATTGCGCAGCGTCAACCCTTCGCCTTACATGTTCTATTACGACATGGGCGACCATCACGTGGTCGGCGCTTCGCCGGAAATTCTGGCGCGGCTGGAAGGCGACACCGTTACCGTCCGGACCATCGCCGGAACACGCCCGCGCGGCAAGACGCCGCAACAGGATATTGCATTGGCTGAAGAACTATTGGCCGATCCAAAAGAGCTTGCCGAACATCTGATGCTGATCGACCTCGGGCGCAATGATATCGGTCGCGTCGCCGAATACGGCACCGTGAAACTCACCGAGAAAATGGTCATTGAGCGTTACTCGCACGTAATGCATATCGTCTCCAATGTTGACGCAAAACTCAAATCCGGACTGCACGCGATTGATGTCTTGAAAGCCACCTTTCCTGCCGGAACGGTCAGCGGTGCCGCCAAGGTACGCGCGATGGAAATCATCGACGAACTGGAACCGAGCAAGCGCGGAATTTACGCGGGTGCGGTGGGTTATCTTGGCTTCAACGGCGACATGGATCTGGCCATCGCCCTGCGCACCGCCGTGGTGAAAAATAATGCCCTGTTCGTGCAGGCAGGTGCAGGCATCGTCGCCGATTCAGTCCCCTCCAGCGAATGGCTGGAGACGCAAAACAAGGCGCGCGCCGTGTTGCGTGCAGCCGAAATGGTGCTGGAAGGCCTGGATGCAAAAGTGCATCGTTAGAGGATAACGAACATGTTATTAATGATCGACAACTACGACTCATTCACTTACAACCTCGTGCAGTATTTCGCCGAGTTGGGGGCAGAGGTGGTCGTGCACCGCAACGACGAAATTACGCTGGAGCAAATTGAGGCGCTGCGACCGCAACATATCGTAGTTTCGCCGGGGCCATGTACGCCCAACGAAGCGGGTATTTCGGTACCTGTGATTAAACAATTCGCCGGGCGAATTCCCATCCTCGGTGTGTGCCTCGGCCACCAGAGTATAGGCCAGGCTTTCGGCGGACATATTATTCATGCCAAGCAACTGATGCATGGCAAGACCTCAGCGATTCATCACAACGGCACCAGCGTATTCTGCGGCCTGCCCAATCCGTTCACCGCCACGCGTTACCATTCGCTGGTGATCGAACGCGAGACATTCCCGGATTGTCTTGAAATCACCGCATGGACGGACGATGGCGAAATCATGGGGGTTCGTCACAAGACGCTGGCTATTGAAGGCGTGCAATTCCACCCGGAATCCATCCTCACCGAACATGGGCATGACATGTTGAAAAATTTTCTTGAAGGAAACAGACAACCATGATCACTCCGCAGCAGGCACTGGTTCGTTTGATCGAGCAGCGCGAGATATTTTATGACGAGATGTTGTCGCTGATGCGGCAGATCATGAGCGGTGAAGTCTCTGCCGTGCAGATCGCGGCCATTCTGGTCGGCTTGCGGGTCAAGAAAGAAACCATAGGAGAAATCTCTGCCGCTGCTTTTGTGATGCGCGAATTTGCCACCAAGGTTCCGGTCACGCAGCGTGAACATCTGGTGGATACCTGTGGAACCGGCGGGGACGCGGCGCATACTTTTAATATTTCCACCGCAAGTTCTTTGGTTGCAGCCGCAGCGGGCGCGCGAGTGGCTAAACATGGAGGGCGTTCGGTGTCCTCGACCTGCGGCTCTGCCGATGTTCTGGAAGCGCTGGGCGTCAATCTCAACCTGACACCGGAGCAGGTTGGGCAAAGTATCGACCGGATTGGCATCGGCTTCATGTTTGCACCTAACTTTCACGGTGCGATGAAACATGCCGCACCGGTAAGGCGCGAACTCGGCGTGCGCACCTTGTTCAACGTGCTGGGGCCTCTTACTAATCCCGCCGGTGCGGACAACCAGGTGATGGGTGTATTTCATCCCGATCTGGTGGGTATTCAGGCCCGCGTTCTGCAACGTCTCGGCAGTAATCATGTGCTCGTGGTGCATGGTTCGGATGGCCTCGACGAGATCAGCATCAGCGGCCCTTCGTACATCGCTGAATTAAAGGATGGCATGGTGAACGAATACACCGTCAGGCCGGATGATTTCGGGTTGCAGACAGCGCCGCTGAAAAGTATTCAAGTCGCCAATGCGGATCAGGCAAAAGCCATGTTGCTTGGCGTGCTCGACAATCAGCCTGGTGCTGCACGCGACATTGTGTTGCTCAATGCCGGAGCTGCCGTCTATGTAGCCGGGTTGTCCGCTTCACTGGCGGAGGGGGTGAAGAAAGCGGGGGAAATCATCACCGGCGGTGCAGCGAAAAACAAATTGTATCAATTGATACAATTCAGCAACGCGGGGTGATTTCTTCGAGTGCATCTGCCACCGTCGGATAGCGCAGCGTTACCTTCAGTTCCTCCTTCATACGTTTGTTCGTCAGCCGCCGCGATTCCTGCATGAACGACCAAAGTGCGGGGGAAACAGTGCGCTCAACCTCCGCACGCGGCAGACGTGGAGGGCGTGGCAGGCCGTAAGCAACAGCCACTGCATCGAAGTAATCGCCCATTTTCATTTCACTGTCATCGCTGGCGTGATAAACGCGGTTTGGTTTTGCATCCCGCAACGCGGCTACCACGATGCGCGCAAGGTCGTTGGCGTGGATATGGTTGGTGTAACTGTCCTCAATCGCCGCGATGGCCGGTGTGCCCGCGCGCAGGCGTTCCAGCGGCAGGCGGTCACCCGCGTAGATGCCGGGCACGCGCAGGATGGCTGTTCTCACGCTGTTGCGTTGCGCCCATCGGCGTATCTGTTGCTCTGCATTCACCCTGAGCTGCGCGCGCCCCGTCTGCGGATTGACCGGGTGTGTTTCACTCACGCGGGAACCATTGCAGTCGCCGTACACGCCGCTGGTGCTGATATAGATAAGACGCCCGGGAAACTTTCCATGCGAGAGAGCAGCAAGCAGGTTGCGGGTGCGGAAGTCAACAACCAACGCCTGCCTGCCTGCCTTTATCAATGGAGGTACCGATGAGGGCGGCGCCAAGTGCAGCACGACATCGGCCAGACCGGCGATACGCGAGAGGCTGGCAGGATCGTCAAGATCGCCTGGCAGCGGGGTGATGCCGCTCGCTCGCAATTCGGGAAATTGCTCTATTCGGCGCGTCAACCCGAACAGGTAATAGCGTGTTTTTAGCATGGGGGCAATCCGCATCGCGACATTCCCGCAGCCTATTATCAAGATTCTATTCATACTGCAATTATGCGTTAAAATCGCTCCCTTCGAGAATTCAGTGAAAATGACATGGCGTTCAACATAACCATCAAACCGAGCAACCATACTTTCACCATGGAGGCGGGCGAAACCATACTTGATGCCGGGCTCAATCATGGCTATGTTCTGCCCTACGGTTGCCGCAACGGCGTGTGTGGAGCATGCAAAGGCAGAATCCTGCAAGGCTCTGCGGATCTCGGCAAGTATCAGGAGTATGTGCTAAGCGAGGCAGATATTGCTTCGGGCATGGCTCTGTTTTGCTGTGCCAGGCCAAAATCCGACTTGGTCGTCGAATGCCATGAAGTGAGCGCCAACAAGGATATCCCGGTGAGGACCCTTCCCTGCCGCGTGCACAAACTGGAAAAAATTGCAGACGATGTGATGGTGCTCTTCCTCAAACTGCCGGCCAACGAACGTCTGCAATTTTTCGCCGGGCAATATATTGACATCCTGATGAAGGAAGGGAAGCCGCGCAGCTTCTCGCTTGCCAATGCCCCGCATGACGACGAGTTCCTGCAATTGCATATCCGCAACATTACCGGCGGTGCTTTCACCCAGCATGTGTTTACGGAAATGAAGGAGCGCGACATCCTGCGTATCAAGGGACCGATGGGCACTTTTTTCCTGCGCGAGGATTCGGATAAGCCCATCGTATTTGTTGCCAGTGGCACCGGCTTCGCACCCGCTAAGGCTATTATCGAACACGCCCTGCACATCGGCATCAAACGGCCCATACACCTGTATTGGGGCGCGCGAGTACTGGCCGATCTCTACATGCTGGGTTTGGCGCATCAATGGGAAGCAAGCGGCGTCAAGTTTACCCCGGTGCTGTCGGAACCGCTTGTCGAAGACCATTGGCAAGGCAGGCAAGGCTTTGTGCATCAGGCCGTACTGGAGGATTACAGCGACTTGTCCGGCCATCAGGTCTATGCCTGCGGAGCGCCCATCGTAGTCGAATCAGCGCACCGGGATTTCACCGGCTTGCGAGGTTTGCCAAACGAAGAATTTTTCTCCGACGCTTTTACTTTTGCACCCAAGAACTAGGAACAAGGGCTGGGCTGCGGGGATTGGGTTGGGGTGGATAAACCTGTTCTTTCGCACTATTGAAATCACTCTTGAGGGCATTTTGCAGCTACCCGTCAAGAATTGGATAAACCCAATCCGATTATGAGAGAACATTCCACCGATTTCCCCCGCATCCGTCTGCGAACCTATCTTGCCGCATGGTACGCGCTGTTCATCGTGTATGGCAGCCTTTCGCCATTTACCGGCTGGCGCGATCAGGGACTGAGTTTTCTTGCAGTGCTGACCGCACCACTGTGGCAGAGCTATGAATGGTTCGATGCGGTGGTCAATCTGCTGGCGTATATTCCCTTCGGCCTGCTACTCGGATTGATACTGCATACGCGCTTCGGCGCGGGTTGGAGCCTGCTGCTTGCCACCTTGGGCGGAATAGCGCTTTCTGCCTCGATGGAATATACACAGATGTATTTGCCCAGCCGGGTCAGTTCCAATCTCGACCTGCTTACCAACAGCATCAGCACTCTGGCGGGAGCATTGCTTGCGGTAAGTATCGCGCCACGCGCATGGTTTGCTCTGCACCTGAGGCGCATGCGCATGCAATTATTCCAAACCCATGCCAGCCGGGATTTTGGTTTGGCTCTGGTGGCGCTATGGATGTTCGCGCAGGTTAATCCTTCACTGCCGATGCTGGGCAATGTATTCATTAGCGAAGTGGCACACCCGCTTTTTGAAAACGTCCGGGCTGTGCCGTTCATCTGGCTGGAAAGCATCGCCGTAGCGCTGAACCTGTTGATGCTGGGGATGCTGCTGCTGACTTTGTTGCGCCAGCGCCGCCATGCGGTGAGCACGCTGCTGCTGGTACTATGCCTGGTGGCACTGGCCAAGTTTGCCGCCGCTGCCGTGTTACTCAAATCATGGGCTTTGCTGCTATGGCTGAACAGTGAAGCCATGTTCGGCATTTTTGCCGGGGCACTGTTGCTGGTCGCGGCGAGCTGGCTGTCGCGCTCCGCACTGGTCCGGGTTGCCGCATGCACATCAGTCGCCTATCTGGTGCTGGCGCATTGGGTATTGGACAGCGGCGCCCCCTCTGCCGCCATGCGCCTCTACCAGTGGAACTATGGACATCTGCTCAATTACAACGGCCTGTCGCAAACCATTGCGCTGGTATTTCCATTTCTGCTGCTCGGCTACTTGTGGCGCGTGCGCAGCCAACAAGGCGCGGTTGTATAATTCCCGCATGAAGGTTTGAGTTTTGAAAGGTTGCCATGAGCTACTACGACAAGCATGTTTTTTTCTGCACCAACCAGCGTGCGCCGGGCGAGGGATGCTGCAACGATTTCGGCGCGGGTAAGATGCGGGATTATGTCAAGGAAAAGGTCAAGGTGCTGGGAGTTTCCACCGGTGATAATCGGATCCGCATCAACGCAGCGGGTTGCCTCGGGCGCTGCGACGAAGGCCCGGTGCTGGTAGTCTATCCCGGAGGGGTGTGGTACACCTACGTGGACGAAAGTGACCTTGACGAAATTATCGAAGATCATTTGAAGAACGGGCGCGTGGTGGAACGGCTGAAGATATGATGTGTGCCGATTGATTTTTCCATTTCAAGCACATACAAGTGCGGAAAAGCCGCACTCATCCGCCCCTCAAGTCGAGCACCCCGATTATTTATCCGCCCAATGCTGCCCGCTGCATCCCAACCAGTTGTGCGATACCGCCCTGCGCCAAGTTGAGCAGGGCATCCATTTCGGCGCGGGTGAAAGCATGTCCTTCTGCCGTGCCCTGTACTTCGACAAAATTCCCGATGCCGGTCATTACCACATTCATGTCGGTGTCGCAGGCGGAGTCTTCTGCATAGTCGAGATCGAGCACCGGCTCGCCTTGGTAGATTCCCACCGAAATTGCCGCGACGAAGTCGTGGAATGGCGTTTCTTTAACCAGGCCTGTGCCTAGCAGGCCGCCCACTGCATCATGCAACGCAACGAAAGCGCCGGTGATGCTGGCGGTGCGCGTGCCGCCATCGGCCTGAATCACGTCACAGTCCACCTGTATGGTGCGCTCGCCGAGTTTTTTCAAGTCCACCACGCTGCGCAGGCTGCGCCCGATCAGCCGCTGGATTTCCTGGGTGCGTCCGGACTGTTTTCCCTTGGCTGCTTCACGCGCCATACGGCTGCCAGTGGAGCGCGGCAACATGCCGTATTCCGCGGTGACCCAGCCTTCGCCGGTACCTTTTTTGTGCGGCGGAACTTTCTCTTCAACGCTGGCGGTGCAAATTACTTTAGTGTCCCCGCATTCGATCAATACCGAGCCTTCGGCGTGTTTTGTGTAGTGGCGGGTGATGCGGACGGTACGTAATTGGTCGGGCTGGCGCTGACTGGGACGCATGGGGAAAACCTCGGGAAATGTGGACGGTCTGGATATTAAAACACGATGGGCATAACTTCACGATCAGGCGGAACTGAGCGGCCGCATACCCGCACGGGTGCGGCCAAGAATATCTGACGCCGATTCGAGTTCATTCAGGTCAAGCACCCGGCATACGGGCGCAGGCGCGGCATGCGCATCTTCGCCGTCGCCCCAGCGCGCAACCACGGCAGTGGTATTGTCTGCACGGGCACCTTCCCGACCCACCGCCATGTCCATCAACTTGTTCAAGGTCGCCTCCAGAGGGGCGGAGAAAAAACCTGCCGCAATTTCTTTATCAACCAGTGGACTCCACAAACCGTCACTGCACAACAGCAATACATCACCGGACTGCAATGGCACGGCAGCGGCGGGTTCAACGAAGAACAAATCGCCCACACCGCCAAGGCAATTGGTTATTTTATTGCGGTCCGGATGCGTTTTCATTTCATCCGTGCTGATGATGCCCCAGTCGGCCCACTGTTGTACCACGGAATGGTCGTGCGTCACGGCGGCAGTTGTTCCGCCGCGCAACAGATACAGGCGGGAATCGCCGGCATGCGCCCAGCGTACCAGACCATTCTGCAACAGCGCCGCCACGCATGTGGTACCCGGATTACCCCCGAGTTGGTGCTCTTGCGCAAACTTGACGATGGCGTTATGTGCGTTCCGCATGGTTTCATCCAGAAACTTTGCCGGATCGGATACGAGGAGATGTGCAGCTTGATCAAAAGCCTGCATATAAGTGTCGATGGTAATCTCTGCCGCAAGTTCGCCATGCAAGTGGCCGCCCATGCCATCTGCCAGCACCAACAAAAGCGCCTCATCGGTGTAGGCATAAGCCACACGATCCTGATTGTATTTGCGGCCACCGATGCGGCTGTTTTGATATACGGAAAATTTCATAGGACGTAATCGTAATATAATATGCTGCACTCAGCCTAGAATTATTTTTGCAGTTTTTTATCCGGACTTTGCCATGATATACAGCATGACCGGCTTTGCCGTTGTTACCGCAGAACTTGATGCCGGCTCACTCGCGCTGGAACTGCGTGCGGTCAATCACCGTTACCTTGATCTCCAGTTGCGTGTGCCGGACGAATTGCGTGCACTTGAACCCGTGCTGCGCGAGGCTATTTCCTCGCAGTTGACGCGCGGCAAGGTGGAATGCCGCATTGGTTTCGCCGCGCGTCAGTCTGAACAGAACCCGGCGCAACTCAACCATGCTTTATTGCGCCAGCTTGTTCAGTGGAACGGCGAGGTAAAATCCGTATTACCTGAAGCGCTCGGATTGTGCGTGGCTGATGTGTTGCGCTGGAACGGCGTGCTGCAAAGCATCACGCTGTCTGCCGATACTTTGCGCGCCACAGTGTTGGAATTGTTGCAACAAGTGCTGAGCGAGTTTGCCGATGCGCGCGGACGCGAGGGCGGGAAACTGAAAGAATTCCTGCTGCAACGTGTGTCGCAGATTGAAGCCTTGTGCAGTGATGTTTCCCCGCGCATTCCGGCTGCAGTCGCAGCCTATGAAGAAAAACTGGCCGCCCGCCTGCGCGCAGTACTGCAGGGGGACGATAATGAGCGCCTGCACCAGGAGATATCCCTGTTCGCCAGCAAGATAGACGTGGACGAAGAGTTGTCGCGCCTGCGTACCCATCTGACGGAAATGAAACGGGTTCTGGCCCAGGGCGGCACGGTTGGCAAGCGGCTGGATTTCCTGATGCAGGAACTTCACCGCGAGGCCAACACGCTGGGTTCGAAATCGGTGGATGCGGAAGTGTCGCGCGCCTCGATGGAGATGAAATTGTTGATCGAACAGATGCGAGAGCAAATACAAAACATTGAATAATGTTTCAGACCATCGCGCAACATCGCACAATCCCAACAAAAGCCGCTAACCATCCGGCTTTGTTGTTTATTACCATGCATATCATTTCAGGAAAGCGCACAATCGCCGTGTACCCGAACATGCACCAAATGGAAAATTTCCTAAGCTAATCGGATCCACACAATAAAACCTTTAGGGGACAACATGAGCAAGCTCAATGTGGGGCATAAAGTTATAACTGCAATAAGGGGTGTAGTGTAATCGTTGTCGGGAGTGCGGTGTTGGTTTCAGCACCGAGCTTGGACAGACTCTCCCAAGTATTATCAGCAATGGAAATTCCCCGTTTGCGATTAAGCGCGGTATTGCGATCT